>JAFAWZ010000168.1 GCA_019241495.1 Acidimicrobiales bacterium
CGATGGTCCGACGCCGCCAGTTCGGGCCCAGCCCGGCCGGAAATCTTCTCACCGCCGCCCTGATCGACCAGGGCCGCCGGCTCGCTCCCCCCGGCCTGCGAGGCCTGCCGGCCACCACCATCCGGTTCTGTCTCGGCGATCCGACCGCCGACCTCCTCGGAATTCCACCCAGCGATTGGACGGTGGCGCTGTTCGAGCCGCTGGCCCGGCTGACCAGGCGGCTATCGGCCGAGGCAGCCCACCGCCGCATCCTCACCGGTTTCTCGAGCCGGGCGGGCTTCGCCATGCTGCGCCTCGCGGTGCAGGCCGAACGCTCCGGCGGACGGCCCCCTTTCGCCGTGCCGACCGAGTTGGCCGACCGCTGGGGCGTGACGGCTACAGGGGCGCGGCGGGGCGGCGTCCGGCGCGCAGGTCGGACAACTGCGCCGCGTCGAACGGCGGATCAAGCAGCGGGGGATGCCGCTGGCGGGAGCGGAACAGGTTGACGATGTAGTTCATCCGCCCGGCCAAGTCGTCCCAATCGGAGACCGCTGTCGGCCGGCCCGTGCCCCCAGTGCGATCCCATTGCCAGAACGGGGCTCCGTCAGAGCCGAGGGCGGCCAGCCCAACCGGCCACATGACCCCGGCGAGAGGCGGAACGTCCAGGCACAGGTCAAGCCGTTCATCGGACGTCACCAGGCACAACATGGTTTGCGTCACCGCCACCCGGCACGCGTCTTCGAGCACCGCGGCCAAGTCGTCCACCAGGCGGTCGAGCGGGCGGCGGAACAGGCCGGGCAAGTGGCGGAGGATGTCGCGTTCGAGGACCAGCTGCAAGGTGTCGTACACGGCGGCGTCGAGGGCCGCCGTGATGGCGGGCTGGAGCCGTTGCTGCTCGTGGGCCACGGTGAGCACGTTGGCGGCAAGGAGCAGCGGGGCCCGGCGGACCGATGCCGCGTCGGCCGCGAACCCCTGACGGTAGGCGTCGAACGCCGCCTGCAACACCGTGGCCTGCGAGCCCTGAGCCAGGGCGGCCCGAGCGGAGGAGAAGGCCGCCTGCGGCCCGCTGTCCCAGGCCGTGACCAAGCTCTCGAAGGCCGGGGCCAGCTCGACGAACACGGCCAGGTTCCCGGCTGCGATGTCCGCCGATACGTCGTTCGCCACTCGCTCGGCGAAACGAGCCAGGTGGTCGTCACCAATCGAGCCGGCGACGGGAGCCAGCCGAGGTGCCTCCCGGTTGAAGCGGTCGACGCTGTCACCCGCCCGCTCGCCCGCCAGGCGCCGGATGGCAGCGGGCAGGTCGTCGCCGCGTATCACCGACCCGGCCGTCTTGGAAGCCCAGACGGCGAAGGCGCACCAGGTTGCGTCCGGACCGGCTGCCCAGTCTCGCAGAGCCACGGCCAGCTCGTGGTAACGCTGGGTGATCCAGAGGTTGCGCAGGACGGGATCGTCGATGGCGGCGATCCGATCCCACCGTGGCTGCAGCGGCCGGCCTGGTTGCACGCGACTACCCCTTCCGTGGCCGCCCAAGGATGCCACCCCCAATGGTTGGGCCGTTCCCGGCTCCGAGCCGACCAACCAGTGAACCACCGAGCGGGCCCGGTACCGTGCCCCCATGGGACTACGGATCTTCACCGAACCTCAACAGGGCGCCTCTTACGGCCAGCTGCTGAGCTTCGCTCGTACCGCGGAAGAGGCCGGATTCGACGCCTTCTTCCGGTCGGACCACTACTTGAAGATGGGTTCGGCCTCCGGTCTACCCGCCTATACCGACGCGTGGACGACGCTCGCCGCCCTGGCTCGTGACACGACCACCATCCGCCTGGGCACCTTGGTCACACCCGTGACCTTCCGCCCGATCGGAACGTTCCCGATCATCGCGGCCCAGGTCGACCACCTGAGCGGAGGACGGCTCGATGTGGGCCTCGGAGCCGGTTGGTACAAAGACGAGCACGACGCCTATGGCTTGGCCTTTCCCTCGACCGACGCCCGCTACGACCTGCTCGAGGATCAGCTGGAGATCCTGCACGGCCTGTGGACAGCCGAGCCCGGCGCCCGCTTCGAGCGCAAGGGGCGGACCTGCACGGTGAGCATTGATGCCGATCCACTGCGTCCCGCGCAGCGACCCCACCCGCCTGTGATCCTCGGGGGTTTGGCTCGCTCCCGAAACCGGGAACTGGCCGCTCGCTTCGCGGATGAGTTCAACGTGGGCTTCGCGCCGGCCGCCACGATGAAGGCCCGCCACGACGCCGTTCGCCGGCAGTGCGAGATCCATGGACGCGACCCGTCTTCTCTCGTCTACTCGGCCGCCCTCGTCATCTGCTGCGGCGAGAACGACCGTGACATCCGGCGCCGGGCCGCGTCGGTCGATCGGGACGTGGACGAGCTGCGCCAGAACGGCCTGGCCGGTACACCCGCCGAGGTCCTCGACAAGCTCGGGACCTACGCCGATCACGGCGTCGAGCGCTTCTACCTCCAGATGCTCGACGTGCTCGACAACGACCATCTGCGCCTGGTCGGCGAGGAGGTGCTGCCCCACGCCCCAGGCCGCTGACGTCGTCCCTGGGCGAGGAAATCCCCGAAATTCCCGCAGAGCGGAGTTGAGACCGATCTCGTGAGGGTATGTGCACCGGGTGCCTGGCGCGTCGATACGGTCGTCGCGCGAGATACCAGACTGGGCGGTACGAGCACCGGCTAGAGCGCCAGTGAGGGCAACCGCGCCGGTCCTGGTCCTCGCCTTGGTGGTCACCGGCGTGGTGGGCGTGCTGATCGTTCCAGGCCTGTTGGGCCCTGGGTCGGACTCTCCGGCTGTCACCAGCGGTCGGTCGTTCCTGCACCGTTACATGCAACCCGACGGCCGCATCGCGCGCTTGGACCAGGGGGACGACACCGTCAGCGAGGGGCAGGCGTACGGACTGCTCATCGCAGTTGGCATCTCTGACCAGCGAGCGTTCGACCTGATCTGGACCTGGACCGCGGCACACCTCCTCCTCCCCGACGGGCTTCTGGCTTGGCACTGGCGCGCCGGGTCCGTCGTCGACGCGACGCCTGCCGCGGACGCCGACCTGGAAGCGGCCCAGGCTCTCGCCCTGGGCGGCTCTCGGTTCGGTGACCACCGGCTGTCGGCCGCCGCTCGAAACATGGCCGGAGCGGTGCTGGCCTGGGAGACCGTTCCCTCCGCCATCGGCTTGGTGCTCGTCGCTGGGACATGGGCTCGGCAAGGAACGGTGATCGAGCCGGGCTATCTCTCCCCCGAAGCGTTCGCCACCCTGGCCCGCCTGACGGGCGACCCCCGCTGGGCGGAGCTGGAGCGGACCTCGGCGAGCCTGATCGTGAGTTTGGAGCGGGACGGACAGCTCACCCCGGACTGGGCCTCGGTCGGCCCCGGAGGCGAGCCCGAGGCGATCTCCCCACCTGGCCAACCTCATGGAGCGCCCGCCTTCGGGCTCGATGCCGCCCGCGTGGCGCCCTGGTGGGCGGCTGCGTGCGCGGGTCCCGACCACATGATCGCCGCGAAGGAATGGCCCCGGCTGCAAGGCAACGCCGATCGCGGCGCGTTCGACATCTCCCTCCGCCTCGACGGGGCGGTTCGCTCCACCGGCCAAAACTCCGCGATGGTGGTGTCGGATGCCGCCGCGGCGGCCGCGGCTGGTCATGTAAAGCAGGCCCGAACCTTACTCGCCGAAGCCCGAACCATGAACGCGAAGAATCCCACTTATTACGGAGCGGCGTGGCTGGCTCTGGGGGAACTGCTCTTTATAACAATGAATCTCGGATCCTGCGCCATATTTTGAATACTCACCCTACACTTGGTCGGTGACTTTCATTGCTATTAACGTCAGTGTAGTCACCTATTTATGGCGGAGATAGTGATGGCCAAATCTCGTCGTATCCTTGACAGAGCCGGCCCAATTCGATAGAAGTCGTGAAGTCCACTGTCGTACGATGCCGTGATCACCGGGCGGTATATCAACAGACACTTGCAGTTAAATAGGCGGCTTGTAATCCCCCCTATGAGCCACTAAGCCTGGAAACCACTTAGATCTGAAAGGTGGGTCCACTCATTGCGCCTGGACATAATCATTCCTGCCCATAACGAGGCTCACCGGATCGATCGGACGCTCACCACCTTCCGTTCACGGATCGAGGATCCGGCGGTGCGGTTTCTCCTCGCCCTCGACCGGTGCACCGATGGCACCGAAGCGGTAGTGGACCGGCACGCCCGGGTCGACTCGCGAATCGAGATCATCCGTTACCCAAAGCTGGGCAAGGGTGGGGTGATCATCGAGTCCCTGAGGCGCTGCGACGCCGAGCTGGTCGGCTTCGTCGACGCCGACTGCGCGACCCCACCCGTGGAACTGCTGAGGCTGGTCGAGGCGACCAGCGCCGCAGACGTGGCCATCGCTTCGAGATGGCACCCCGCGGCCGTACTGCCCGGCCACAGGCCGCTCAGCCGCAAGCTAGAGAGCCGGGTCTTTGCCGGCATGGTCAAGGCCTTGTTCGGGCTTCCGTATATGGATACGCAGTGCGGCGCCAAAATCCTGCGTCGAGCCGCGGCCCAAACGGTCGTGCCCCTTCTGTCGTCCCGGGACTTCCTCTTCGACGTCGACCTGCTCCTGGCGAGCCGCAAGCTGGGCCTGCGGGTCGTAGAAGTGCCGACGGTGTGGATCGACCAAGCCGGCTCACGTGTTCGCCCCGCCCAGGATGGGCGGCGGATGGCGCTGTCGGCCCTCCGTCTCTGGCTGCATTCGCGGGTCTTGCCGCTGCCCGACACCATCGACGAGCTGCTGTCGCTCGCCGGCCACAGTCGGGACGCGCTGGCGAGCCACACCGTTGATGACCGCCGGACGGTCGATGCCTAAGCGACCCGATATCGCGCTCATCACCCCCTACCCGTCGCCCCATGGCCCCTCGACCAGTGGGGTGGCCTGGTACGCCCAACACCTGGCCCGGTCCTTGACCGACCAAGGGGCGCACGTCGCTGTCATCGCACCCGCCAACGACCGGCCCTCGTTCGAGCTCGACGGGAAGGTGCCGATCATCCGGACCTTCGGGAAGGGCCCTCGGGGTCTCATGCGTGCCGCGGGCGTCGCCCTCCGCACCGGAGCTCCAGTGAGCCACCTTCAGCACGAGGCGTTCCTCTTCGGTGGCCCAGGCGCGACACCCGGGCTCCTCGGCGGCCTGGCTCGGCTGCGCCGAGCGGGAGCGGGCCCAGTAGTGACGATGCACCAGGTGGTGGCGCCGGGCGAGGTGGACGACTCTTTTGTCCGCCTGCACCACCTGGCCATCCCGACCCCCATCGCTCGAGCTGGTCTGGTGACGCTCCAAGGTTCGATCCGGCGCATCGCGTCGAGGACCATCGTGCACGAGGAGGCTTTCGCGGCCGAGATGCCGGGCGCCGTCGTCGTGCCCATGGCCGCTCGGGGTTGGGACGGCCGGCCGTCATCTCGTGAGCGTCAGCAGCACTTCGACCTGCCGTCGTTACGTCAGGAGCACGACATCGCGAAGAGCGACTTCCTCGTTCTCTGCTTCGGCTTCGTCGCTCCCTACAAGGGCATCGAAGCGGCGTTGGCCGCCGCCGAGCTGGCTGGACCGACGGTTCGGGTCGTCGTGGCCGGCGCCGAGCATCCCCGGCTCGCCGGTACGGGTTACCTGGACGGTTTGATCCGTCGTTACGGCCACGTGGCTCGCTTCACGGGCTATGTCCCTGACGACCATGTCGGCGCCTGGTTCGAAGCAGCCGATGCGGCCCTCCTCGCCTACCCACAGGTCTTCTCCAGCAGCGCGGTGTTGGCGCTGGCTGCGGAGCACGGCGTCCCCGCTCTCCTGTCACCACCACTGGCGCGAGTGGCGGGCTTCCCGGCCGAGGTGGCAGCTCCTCTCGAACCGCGCCTGCTGGCTGAGCGTTTCGACCACCTGGCCAGGCGCGGCCCGGATCTGACGTGCCTCGAAGACCGGACCCGCCGTCTCGGGGAGGGTCGATCGTGGCCCAACGTAGCCAGACGCCATCTGGAGATCTACGAGGAGGTGACCCTTGGCCAGCGTGGTTCTTCCCTGCATGGACGGAGGTGACCCGCTCGGTGAGTCGGCCCTCGAAGCGGCGTTCCGGATGACATTGCCGGGATATCAGCCGCTGCTTTCAGCGGACCGGCCGCTGCAGGCGGCCATGTCGCCGGAGGGAAGGAAAGCGGAAGCCGTGGTCATCGCCGGGTGCGAGCTGTTTCCCGCCGGGCCCAACCAGCTTGGGATCTCGATCCTGCCCGCCTTGGCCGCCCGCGTGTCTTCTATGGGTCGTGACCAGATATTCGCCCTTGTCGGGGTCAGCGCCGCTGCTCCGACTCGCCTTCCCGACAAGTGGGCGGCGCGCCGCTTGATCCGGAGCGCGCATCTGGTCCTGTTGAGCGACGGGGAGTCGGCGTCCGCTCTCGCCGGGGCCGGTGTGCCCGCGCCGTTACGGGTATCTTCGGATCCGGCCTGGCTTGCCTTGTCTTCGGTGACGGCCCGCGGCGGATCCGGACGTTCAGTGGTCGTTGCCCTCGACGGAAACGGCGCTCCGTCAGTGGACGGTGAGCTGATGGCGGGCCTCAGCCGCCTGGCTCGGACCGGAATGGAGATTCGCCTGCTTCCGTGGGCCGACCGCGCCACGGCTGACATCCGGTCAGCTGAGGATCTGGCCCGGCATCTCTCGGCCATCAAGTCGGGCTGCGTCGAGGTGGTCCCCCCTGCTGATGACCTGGCCGGTGCTGCGCAACACATGTCGGACGCCTATGCCGTTGTCAGCTTGCGCTATAGGGGCCTGCACGCCGCCGCCGCGGCGGGCGTACCGGTGGTCGCCGTAGGCGTTGAGTCCCGCACCAAGGCGCTCGCCGCCCGGCTCGGGCAGACCTACGTGAGACCTGATCGAGTGGGCCGCGAGCTGGAGGGAGCGGTTCGGCGCGCCGTGGCTTCACCCGCACCGAGCCCGGCGGTCGTGAAGGAAGAGATCGCGCGCGCCGAAGCCGGCCTGGCCCTGCTGCGGCTGGTCCTCCGGCGCGGCGACGTGGACACCTCGAATCTGGAGTTCCTGCCGTTGGCACCTGTTCCATGGCTGTAGCCACACGACAGGTCACCGATAGCCACGCTTCGCCGGCCAAAGCGGACCAGCCAGGTCCCGCCCCGGGGAAGCTCGGCAGGGAGCAGGCGGCCGTGGCGGCCGGACAGCTGGCCGCCGGAGTAGGCAACCTCGGCTTCGCGTTGGTAGCGGCGCGGCTCTTGGACCCGGCGGGCTTCGCCCACCTCAGCGTCTTCTTGAGCCTCTATCTGGTTCTCAGCCTCCCGGCGACGAGCCTCTCCGCCGCCACCGCGATCGCCCCGGGCCGGCGAAACGCCATGCTCCGGACCGTCGCCCGGGTGAGCGTGGCCGGGGCAGCCGTGATATGCGTCGTCTCACCGTGGCTGGCCGGCGCACTGAAGCTGCCCGTCGCCATGGTCCTTGGTTTGGCCCTCGCTCTGCCGGCCACGTCTCCGCTCGCCCTGGACCGAGGCAGGCTGTACGGAACGCGTCGCTACGAGCGGCTGGTTGCGAGCCTCTTGGCCGAGCCGATCGTGAGACTGTCCTTCGGGCTCGCCCTCGCCGCCGGCACCGGAGAGGTAGGCGCGGCGGCCGGTGTGGTCGCGGCGGCCTACGCGGCCCGGGAGGTGGTTCGACCGGTCACGTCGAAGGTGAGGCGCTCGGCATCCCGGCGCAGCGGTGACGAAGCTCACCGACCCCCCGGCGCGGGCTGGACCGCCGGGGCGTTCGCGCTTGTCGCCGTCGTGCAAACCCAGGACTTGGTGTTTGCCAACAGCATCCTCCCTCCCGCCCGAGCAGGCGCCTACGCCGTGCTCTCGACCCTTGGGGGCACGGCCGCGTTCGCCACCGTCACCATACCGCTCGTCTTGCTCCCCCGTGCCGTTGGGCGGGTCAGGAGAAGCCTGGCGGTGGCGACCGGTCTGGCCGCGGTCATGGGCCTGGCCGCGGTCGGCGTGGCGGCACTCGCCCCCAGGCTTCTGGTCGCGACCGTCTTCGGAGCCCGCTACACCTCTATGTCGACATACGTCGTGCCATATCTGATCGCCATGGCCCTTCTGGGCGTCGCTCGGGTGCTGGCCGCCCATCGTTGCGCGACCGGCTCACCTCGCCGGACCGCGCTGCTCATCGGCGGAACCGCGGTCGCGCAGGCGATAGCCATCTCCGTTTGGGGCAGGACCGTAGGCACGATCGCCGCGACGACCGTGGCCTCGACGGCTGCTCTCGTCGCGGTCCTCGGCATCGACGAAGGTCTGTCCCAGGCTCACCTCGCGACCCGGGCGCTGGCGAAGATCCGGGCCGTCCTCACGACCAGGACGGCCCGGATCGTGGGGGCGTTCACCGCGACCGGCCTCCTCGTGCGGTTCATCGTGCTGCGGGGCATCTGGCTGGACGAAGCAACGAGCATCCACGAGGCCGGCATGCCGTTCTCGGCCATGCTCAGCAACCTTCGGACCACCGACGTGCATCCCCCGCTCTACTTCTCGATCCTCTGGTTGTCGGTACGGGTATTCGGTCACGGCCCTCTAGCGGTGCGAATTCCGTCCATCCTCGCCGGCGCCGCCATCGTGCCCGTCGCCTATCTGGCAGCCCAGGACGCGTGGGACCGCCGATCCGGCCTGATCGCCGCCGCACTGGCCTCGGTCGCGCCGATCCTCGTCTGGTACTCGCAAGAGGCGCGCATGTACTCCCTGTTCATGCTGCTGGCCCTGCTAGCGGTATGGGGTCAGGTCCGGGTGCTCCGCTTTGGCCGGCCGGGCGACTGGGCCATCTGGGCACTCTCCAGCGCGGGTCTGGTATGGACCGAGTATTTTTCCATGTTCCAGGTGATCGCCCAGCAGGCGGTCTTCGTCGGGGTTCTGGTAAGCCGCAAGGACGGTCGCCGACGGCTCGCCGTCGGTCTCCTCGCGGCGACCGCCGTCATCGTCGCGTGCACCGCGCCGCTCCTACCTTTTGCCTGGCACCAGTTCGTGGTCAACCAGAACGCCGGCAAGGGATTCGGCGCGCCATCTCAGGTGGGCCTGACCGGAGCACAGGCCATCTCTGTGTACACGGTCCTTGCCAATATGGCGTGGGCCCTGATCGGCTACCACTCGGCGGCCATGATGGCCGCGATCGTCGCCTTGTGGCCGGCCGGGATCCTGCTGGCGTTGTTCCTTCTCGGCCGGAACATGACCGACCGGACGATCGCCGTGGCAGCCACAGCGGTCATACCAGCGATGCTGCTGCTCGGCGTTGGGACCTTCAAACGGAACCTGTTCGACATCCGGTACATGTCCGGGGTCATCGTCGCCCTTCTCCTTTTGATGGCCCGGTTGGTGACCGGGTCTACTCGTAGCTTCCGAATCCAGGCGGTCACCAGTGCGGTCCTGGTGGTCTTGCTGACCGCTTCTCTCGGCGATGAACAGGTCAACGGGTCGAATCCGCGTCTCTTCGACTTCGCCGCGGCGTTCCACGCCGTCGACGCCCAATACCAGCCTGGGGACCTGCTGGCCTACGCCCCCGGCGATCTGGGGCTTGTCGCCTCCTATTACGCACCGAGAGTTCGCTCGGTATCGCTCGGATCGTCGCCGCCGAAGGTGGCCGCCGGTCAAAAACTGTTCGTGCTCGCCAGCCAGACGCTGATGGGCCCGGGTCAGCCGGCCCAGGTCGGACACGACTTGGCCGAGCTTCGCAACCGATCCCGCGAGGTGGACATCATCAAGAAGGCCAACGTCACCGTCTGGGTGTTCGAAGCATGAGCACGGGCCCTGACGCTACAGGTGTCTGGTCCCCCACGGCTGGGTGGCAGCGGGCCCGACGCCAGTTGGGGATCCTGATACCTGTCGACGTGCTGCTCAGCATCTGGTACTTCAGGTGGCTCGTCTCGCCTCACCGGGTGGGCAACCCCATCCTCTATGGTTTTTTGCTCGCGGCCGAGACGTTCAACCTGGCCCAAGCGGCCGGGTTCTGGTGGACAGTGTCACGAGCGCGGCAACCGCGCGCCGCGCCCACCGGCCCCACCCACCTGCCCGTCGACGTGCTGATCCCGGTGTACAACGAGGAACCCGCCGTGGTAGAAGCCACGCTGGCCGCGGCGTGCCGAATGGAATATCCGGTCTCGTCGGTAATCGTCTGCGACGACGGTGGCACCGACGAGATGGCCGAGCTCGCCGCCCGCTATCGGGCCCGTTACCTGCGCCGGCCCCGACACCAAGGAGCAAAGGCCGGCAATCTCAACTATGCGCTGGCGCATACCAGCGCGCCCCTGGTCGCGGTGTTCGACTGCGACCATGTGCCGAACGCCGAGTTCCTCGCCCGGACCGTCCCGTACTTCGACGATTCCGACGTAGCGTTGGTCCAGACACCTCAGTACTACGCCAATCGCGACCACAACCCTGTGGCCGCGGCGGCATGGAGCCAACAGGCACTCTTCTTCGGGATCATCGCCCGGGGGAAGGACGCGCTGGACTCGATGTTCTGCTGCGGCACCAACGTCGTGTTCCGAAGAGCCGCCCTCGAAGCCGCCGGCGGGGTGCCCGAGGAGTCGATCACCGAGGACTTCGAGCTCTCCATCCACCTTCGCGAGATGGGATGGCGGACGGTGTACGTTCCGGAGGTCTTAGCCTCAGGTCTCGGCCCCGAAGACATGGCGTCGTACGTGAGCCAGCAGCAACGATGGTCCCGCGGTTGTCTCGCCGCCTTGGGCAAAGCCGCTCGATCCGAGCTTCCCGCTCGCCAGAAGGCCCAGTTCCTGCTGTCGTCCATGTACTTCCTCACCGGCTGGACGTACCTCGTGTACATGGCTCTGCCGGTCGTGCGCATCGTCGCCGGACCACAGGCATTGGCCAGCGCCACCGCAGCCCAGTTCCTCGCCCATTTTGCGCCCTACTTCTGCGCCAGCATGCTCACCGTGGCGGTGGCCGGCCAGGGCTGCTACAGCTTCGCCGCGTTCGCCCTGATGGAGGCCAACTTCTGGATCCACGTCTCCTCCACTCTGCGTGCCTTGTTCCACGTCAGGGCCACGTTCGTGGTGACACCGAAGGTCGGCCGCTCCGGGCGTCAAGTGGCGGCGGTATGGCCCGCCATGGTGGCCTTGATGATCCTGGTCGCGGCAGCGCTCGACGGGTTGATGAGAAGCAGGTCGCCGTCGACGCTCAACAACGTCGCGTTTGCCGCTCTGCACATCGCGGTCTTATTGGTTGGCACCTGGCCAGCACTGGTCGGGGTTCGTTCCTCCGGTACACAATCAGCCAGGACGCCAGAGGCCGTAGCTCCGTCCGCAGTCGAAGGTCCGCTGGTCGCCTCGTCGAACGGCTCCGGGCATCGAAGCGTGGTGGCTACGACGTCACGAGCGCGGCTCGCCCCGCCGCCCCAGCAGGCATAGAAGCCGTGCTCAGCGGAGGCAGCGACGAGGCCGCACCGACGGCGAACGAGGCAGCCTGCCCGGCGGCGGTGACGACATACCCGGTCTGGCCTGCGCTGACGAGAGCGATCCCCCGGGCCACGTCCTGTTCGGGCCAGTAAGCAGAGGTCGTGGCCGGAAGCGGCATGGCATTGGAGCCCACCGCGAAGGGATGAACCCCGCCCCAACCATCCAACACGTAACCACCCGAGGCATCAGGAAGGGCTGCTGCCCCCCGGACGATGTTGGTACCTGGCCAGCTCGCCGAGGTCTCCGGGGCGGCGAGAGGGGGACCGCCGGCCGAGCCGGCTGGGTCGATGCCGCCGGACCCGTCGACCACGTAGGGGCCTCCCGCCGTCGGGGAAGAGGCGACATAGGAAAGGTGGCTCTCGTAGCCCGAACCGAAGGCGGTCGGCGCCCCGGAGTACGAGGTAATCAGCGCCGGCCCAGAGCGGCAGCTTGCCGTGTTCCAGCTCCATCCCACATAAGAGACGCCGTGGGCATCGGCCCAGGACATGTAGGAGTTGATGAACCCGGCGGCGCAGTCGGTCTCGCCCAGCTCCCCGGTTACGACTGGTACCACTGTCGCCGTCGGCGCGATCGTCTGGTTCCAGCAGGTCGCCGTGTCGCACTGGCTGTAGCTGTAGATATGGGCGGCGGCGACCAGCTGGTTGATCGGGTCGGCCGGCTCGTGGGCCAGCCAGCCCGACAGGTCGCCGCCCCAGTTCAGGCCGGCCACCATCACCGGCTGGCGGGCCCCGGTGGAGCGGACGGCGTTCAGCAGCGACTGCATGCCGGCGGCCTGCCAGCCCGAGGCAGTGGTGCATCCGTTCAGCCAGCAGTCCCAGGAGATGTCGTGAGGCTCGTTGTACAAGTCGAAGACGACACCGGGGCGGCTCTTGAAAGCGTCCGCGACCGAGGACCAGAAGCTCGGCGAATGGTCGACGTCGGCCATCTGCTGCTGGCCGAGAGCCAGCTGAGCCCCCGGAGCGGACCAATGCAGATCCAAGATGGCCACCAACCCGGCTTGGTTCAAGGAGGCGACGTAGTCCTCGACGGCCGACCGGTAACTCGCACCCGAGTATGCGGATTTCACGCCGTTGAGCCCCAACCAGCAGTCCTCGTTCAGCGGGACGCGGACCGCGTTCGCATCCCAGGATGCGATCGCAGCCATGGATGCGGAGTCGGACGGGCCGTCGAATATGCCCCAACCCTGGGCGCAGGCATACTCGGTTCCAGACCGGTTCACGCCCAGTAGGCGCAAGGGGCTTCCGGTGCCGGTCACGAGCTCGTTGCCGCTTACGGTCACGCTGACAGCTGATGAGGCGGCCGCACGAGCGCCACTGCCGGCCATGGTTGTGATCGTCAACGCCACCAGGATCCCGGGAGCGAGGGTGGCCGCTGCCGCGATCTGGGCCCCGGTTCGGACCCATCCCGGCCTTTGCCCGCGGCCAAACAGGCGTGTCGTGATGGGCCGCCAGAACACAGGGCCCAGTGTAGGCGCCCGAATCGGGCAATTCAGGCGCGCCGGACCTTTTGAGGCGCCGGTCGGCGACCGAAGCCGCCGACCGGGCTGTCAGGCGCTGGTCGACGATGAGCTGGTGCTGCTGCTCGGGATCTGACCACTGCTCGGGGCCTGAGCATTGCCGGGCGCCTGAGCACTGCCGGAACCGCCGGCGGGGCCGCCGCCGAAACCGTCGACGGTGGCGATCACCTTGAAGCTGGAGTCCAGCTCGACCGTTACATAGCTGCCGTCGGCCTTCTTCATGTGGACCTCATAGGTCCCCGCGCCGGACGAGTCGGTCTCGGCCCGGATGATGGTCGCTCCCGGTACCGCGGCGGTCGCGGCGGCGTCAGCTTTCTGCTGGTCGGTCCCGGTCAGCAGGGTCTCGTTCGGCCCGTGGATCATGGTCGCCGGGTCGGCCGGGGCCGTGCCGGTCGTCCCGGAAGGCGCCCCGCTGGACGCAGCGTTGGCGGAGGGGGTGGACGAGCTGGACGACGGGGCCGATCCGGAGCTGGTGCTCGAAGACGAGCTGGTCGCGGCGGCGGCGATACCGGCCGCTCCCGCTGAGGTGCCGACCACTAGGGAGCCGGTCACCAGGGCCTTACGGATGATGGATGAGCTGAGGGGCATTTGCTTTTCAGATTCCTCTCGGTAGTGGCCCGGGTCTCTCCCGGCCCGAGTACCACAGTCGTCCTCGAAGCTCCGAGAGCCCTGGGAAAGGTCGAGGAATATGCGCAACGTCAGCTCAGAGGCTTCGGGGCCCTGGCGCGTCCAGACCGCATATCCGGGCATTACACTGGTGATCCCGTTACCAGAGACCGGGTATCATCCTCCAGCGAACCTTCTTGCCGTACTCGTCGTAGGTCGTGCTCTTGGCGAGCAGACGCTCCTCTGCCAACGCCCGGCCGACGTCGCAGCTGCACACGAAGACCATCACGACCACGTTTCGAACAGAGATGCTCTGCAGCACATAGCCAAGCTGAAGTAGGACGTAGGAAGCGTAGAGGGGATGGCGGACCACGGCGTAGGGTCCTCGACGTCTGAGGCCTCGGTCGGCGGCCGCGAAACCGAAAGAACGGCCAAGGAACACGAATGACGCGACCCAGATTCCCAGCCCAGCGATCTGGAGATCGAGTCCAGCGATGACACCCAAGTGCGTGTGCATACCGGACGGTCGGAACAACACTCCGCCGAACGTGCCACCGAAGGCGAGCAGCCAGTCGCGCGTTCGTAGGCTGACGACGGATGCCGGTCGTCGCACCAGGTAAGCCACTACGACCCACAGCTGGGCAGCGAAGAACCCACCGCCAATTAGTGAGTGGGTCCTCTCGTAATGCTGCCAGCCAGCCCAAGCAAAGGCAGCCGCTCCGCCAGCTCCGACCAGGTTGGCCCCCACGCTCATGAGACGCGTTGCTGGGGCGGATCGGCCAGGTGTCAGATATCGCCCGCGTGCCGAGTACCAAGCGACCTCAATCGGCGTTCGCTTGGAATGCGAACCAGGTGGGACGACATGGTTGTGTCCGTCCTCAGTCCGGATCATTGGTGCCGATTGACGACGCGACTTGCGAACCGGATTTCTTTTGGTGGTGAAGGCCTCCAGGAGAGGGTGGCGAACTTGAAGAACTGGAAACTCCGGCCGCCCGGAGTCGGCGCGAGATGACATCGTCTACGCTGAGCCGACCCGCACCAAGCGCCACGACGACAAGCGCCAGGACGGCGAGAGTAACGTTGAACTGGTAGCCTGCCCCCCTATTGAGCGACCCGAACCCCGTCGCCCAAGTGACGGTGATCATCGCGATGACCTGGTCTGCGAACAAGGCGAGCGCGGCCAGCCGGGAGCAGAAGCCGAGCGCGATGGCGATCCCGCCGCCGAACTCGGTCACTCCGCCCAAGGCGGCAAATAGTCCTCCGGGTCGGAGGTGGGCGGTGTGAGAGAAGTACAGGGCCGTGCCGTGGAATCCCAGACCATTGAACGCGCCGAAGAGCTTCTGTGCCCCGTAGTAGACGAAGACCCAGGCCAGCGCGATACGAACGGCGATCAGCGCAATATCGAGGGTCAGGCTCTTGGGCTCTGTGCGGAACAGGGTTGACCAACCGCCAATCTTCCCTAAGCGTGTACCACGTTTCATTTGATTGCCTCGATTGGGTCGGTGCCGGCATTGAGAGGGCGAAACGGTGCGATCAGCTGGCCGGCTAACACTCTGAGGTGACGTGGTCGGTCGCCCTCCTGTTCGACCAGGAGCGGTCGGCGGGGAAGTCCGGTGTCTGTCCGGACCGTCTCCTCCGTGGGAAAAACGGCGCAGTGAGCCATCTGATCCCAAATCGTCAAAGCGAAACCAACGTTGACATCTTGGGGCCCGTTCAAACGGTGATGAATGCGATGGTAGTTCGGGCTGACAAAAATCCTCTCCAGCGGCCCGAACCCCATATTCGTGTTCGAGCGCTCAAAGGCGACGAATGCACCATAGGCGACCAGGAGCGCGGTCGACACCGCACCGTTGGCAACGAGAACGATCCCCGGTATCAGGGCCGCCAAATAGGAAACGTGGATGAGCGGATGAGTCCGAAACACAGTCAGGACGTTCATGTCCTCTTGAGAGTGGTGAAGCTCGTGAAAGCGCCATAGCACCCGAATGCGGTGGTTCGCCATATGGGCGAGCCAGTTGCAACCGTCCATCGCGATGAAGATCACTGCGGTGACCAACCAGCGGGGCGCCAACCCGAAATGTGGCATGGCTATCCAGGGGAGGAGGCTGCGGGCCACTTCGGCAAACGAAAGCGAGAGCGCCACCGCTAGCGGGACGACCAGTGTCGCGTTCAAGATCGCGTACAGGAGATCCTGCCGATAGCCCCGGGCGAAGATGGGCCGTCGCTGTGCTGGCCGAAGTCGTTCCACGACGAGGAAGACGGCAAGAAATACCACAGTCGCGGGCCCCGCTGCGACGACACGGACGTTCGTCACGGCCGAAGTGAAACTGGTGCCCCCCCAGCGGCTCGACCAGCCGATCGCGACGAGAACGGCAGCGATCGCCACAATGGAGAACGCAGGCACGTAAAGACGAGACGTCAGCCCCCGAGCGGACAGACCTGGTGTCGCCTGCCGCACCGCGCCAGAAGAACCGGGAGAATCGCCCGCGGGAGTGGTCCCGAGAGGGTCGCCTAACTCCGCCTCTTCGACGCGGAGCCTAGAAAGCCGGGGCACCGCCGCCGCCTGCCCTGGTCGGGGGCGCCGTCGTCGCGGGCGCCGCCGGCACGGGCGCCGCCGCGCCTCCGGCTGGGGCCTGCGTGACGATCACGAACCACGTGCCCCAGGTATCGGTCACGCCTTGGCCGGTGACCTGACCCGGGCCCGTGTCTGTTGAGAAGGTGTAGAGCGGCATGCCCCGGTAGGTGATCTGCTTGCCTGCCGGGACGCTGATGGTGCCGAGCCCGGTCACGCCTGGTCCCGCCAATGGTGAACCGCCGCCCGGCAAGAGAAGGGGCGGCCAGACCTTCGCGCAGGCGCTGTCGCACGCGGACTTGTTCATCGAATCCGTATTAAGACGGTAGAGCGTCAACCCCCTGCTATCAACGAGGATCGTCCCAAGTTCTGGGTTCGTTGCCGTGCCGACGGTGGCGCCGGCGGCCGAGGTGCTGGAGGTCGTGGCCGGGGCCGCGGAGCTGGCCGGCGGAGCTGCGTTGGATCTGGTCGAGGATCCGCAGGCGACGGCGATGGGGCCGATCAGGAATAGGCCGGAGAAGGCCAGCAGCGCTCGATGCCTCGGAGTGTGACGCCGAACCGTCGATGGCAACTGCTGATCAATTGGAAAGGCGTTCATATCGTCTGTCTCCACGCTCACGCCGGATGTCATCGTTCACCAGTAAGTACGGAGTGACGGTCTGGAGGGATTGGCTCCGCCGGTTCGGGGGTCAAAAGGCTGATCTCGCAGAAGCGGCGTGCTCCCTTAACGCGCTCCATGCGTCAACGACCGTGGCATGATCCGCATAACCAGGTTCGTCCCTCCGGCTCTGCGCTGGAGGAAATCCCGCCTGGGCTTCGAGCCGTATAGAAGAAGAGAACGATCCCGGAGACCCTCCTCGGGATTGCTGCGGAGGTCAATTCATGAAGCATCGCAAAGCCCTCAGTGCATCGCTGCTCGTCGCCGCGGCCCTGGCAGCCGCCGCTTGCGGTTCATCGGGCACCAAAACCGGGCCGGGTGCCGGCAACCCGGGCACCCCGACGACCACCGTCGCCCCGACCAGCACGACCCGAGGTGGCGGCGGTGAAGGCCCTGCTTTCTGACCTTCGAGGAACCGGCGAGCATCACCGTCCGTGCCCTTGGGGACAATAACAAGATGCCGGCATGGATTTGCGTGACCTGCGGGGTGCAACATAGTGACACACCGACCACGCCGGATGGTTGCGCCATCTGCCTCGACGAACGTCAGTACGTCGGCTGGGAAGGGCAGCAGTGGACGAACCAAGCCGAACTGGGCGCCGATCACTCGACCGAGATCCGACAGGAAGAAATGGATCTTACCGGGATCGGGACGCACCCTTCGTTCGGGATCGGGCAACGCGCCCTGCTGGTGCGAACACCAGGCGGCAACGTACTTTGGGACTGCATCTCGTTGCTCGATGACGTCGCTGTTGCGAAGGTGACAGCACTCGGCGGAATCAGCGCGATCTGCTGCTCCCATCCACACTTCTACGGAGCATGTGCAGACTGGGCTGACACGTTCGACTGCCCGATCTGGATCCCCGCCGCCGACCAAGCCTGGGTTATGCGACCATCCCCGCGCATCAAGATCTGGGAAACCGACACGATCAGTCCCGTCCCCGACGTGACCGTCGTACGGATCGGCGGACACTTCGATGGAGCCGCGGTGCTGCACTGGCCGGCAGGCGCCGACGGCCGCGGCGCGTTGCTCACCGGGGACACGATCACCGTCGTGCAGGACCGGCGGTGGGTGAGCTTTATGTGGAGCTACCCGAACCTCATCCCCCTCGACGCCTCCACCATCCATACCATTGCCGAGCGGGTCGCCGGCTACCGGTTCGAACGGGTCTACGGCGGGTGGTGGGGTCGGGTCGTCGTCGGCGATGGCGCCGGCGCCGTGCGCCGCTCCGCCGATCGCTACATCACCCGAATAATGGCCCGGTGACGGCGACTGCCACGGCGCCGCTTGGCGACCGTGCTCGGCCGGCCGGCCACAGGTCAGACTAGAGGTGCTGCGGGGAGCGCGCCCGGCGGGGCATCCCGAAAGGGTGGCCCCGATGCTGGGCACTATGACCAACCGGCGCTTCAGCGACGCCGGCTGGATCTCGAGCGAGAGCTGGATGGCGGGCGCTGCCTGCCCTTACGCCAGGGTGACCGGGTCAGGTTGCTGTCACGACGTTCGGAACTGAGAAACAAAAATCGAGTCCCGACCTGCCCAACAGTCGGAGGGTCCGGATATAACATTGGTTGAAGAGAAGACCGTCGCAAGGAGGTGTTGCGATGATGATTCTCGGAGTGATCGAGCGTTCTCCTCCCTGAAGGGAAATGCGGTTCGATGTAATGCGTTTCCTCACTCGGACGCGGCCCCCAGCACCCGTACGGGGTGGGGCGTGACAACTGGATAGCTGAAAAGGGAACAGGGGCCCGTCATTGAGCCCCTGTTTTCCTAATCCAACTCCTATTCGCGCCAGCGCTGCCCAACAGGGCGGCCGGTAGACCAGTCGTTGGATCTACCGGGGCCGCTGCGAAGTTAACCAGTTGGCCCGCGCTTTGGGAGAAGGGTGACAGTTGGTCTAGATAGTGGCCGTTCCGACCCGGTCGCGTAGCTGGCTGTCCTGCTCCGCCTGTCGGGCACAGTGGGCGCAGCAGTAGAACCTTCCTTCGATCTCGACGCCGTGGCCGATTACCTGGCAGCCGCAATGCTCGCAGTGTGGCGCCATGCGGTGAATGGCGCACTCGAAACTGTCGAAGACATGACGGTCTCCAGCCGCGATGACCTCGAAGGTCTTGTCGTAGTCGTTTCCGCACATCTCGCAGCGACCCATTCGGAACCCTCCTCAGTCGATCTTGAGTCTTGGCGTTGGGAACGGTCGGCGACTCGAGGGGTCACCCTGGAGACACGTGATCCACCCGGAACAATTTTTCGAGGTATGTTGCCGCTGTGCAAATCATGTCGAAGCTGTACGTGCTCGCGGCGGCCGCCATCCAACCCGTCCCCGACATCCACGGTCTATGTCCTACCCAAGGCGAGGCGGCATCACTCCGGGACGGATCAGGTTTTGCGGATGTCCCGACTGTTGACGTCAGTGATCGATCGAGCCTCGACCGGGTTACCTTCACCCGCAACCTGCGGTAACCGAAAGTCCTGACTGCGTATCAAGGCGGTCGTCCAAGAAGGCCTCCTACGTCTCCGCGAAGCGCCGCGATGGCGAGGAGATCGAATCGCCCCGCGGTAGACGGTCGCGAGCCTCGCCGCCACCGTTGGCGTGTCGTGCGCCCACCTGGCCAAGCGTTTCCACCAGCTGGGCGGCCAGCCCCCGATGACCTTCCTCGGTGAAATTCTGACCGATCGGCCACTCTTCAATGTCATCGTGGAAAACCGGGGGGCAGGATGCTTACCCGCGGCGACTGTGGGGCAGTCGCCCAACTCCAGGAGGGAGCGCATGGACGAGGCGAAGTTGATGGAGTTCGTCGGCCAGGCGGTCGGCGACGTAGGCGCGATGCTGGGCGGCGCGATGGTCGTCATCGGCGACAAACTGGGTCTGTACCGAGCGATGAACGGAGCGGGACCGCTCACCGCCGCAGAACTGGCGGCCCGCACGGGGACAGCGGAGCGGTACGTTCGCGAGTGGCTCAGCGCTCAAGCCGCTCGCGGCTACGTCACTTATGAGGGCGACGGGAAGTTCACTCTGCCCGACGAGCACGCCATCCCGCTTACCGATGAGACCAGCCCGGCCTGCGTCATCGGCGCCTTCGAGATCGCTCTCGGATCCGTGTACGCGACCGACACCATCGCCGATCGATTCCGGAGCGGCGAAGGTTTCGCTTGGGGTGCCCATCACCAACACGTCCTGGGGGGCTGTGAACGGTTCTTCAAGCCCGGCTACCTCAACCATCTGGCGTCCTCGTGGATCCCGGCCCTCGACGGTGTCGAGGCCAAGCTGAAGGTCGGAGCGAGAATCGCTGACGTCGGATGCGGTCACGGAGCGTCAACCCTGCTGCTGGCTGAGGCATACCCCGAATCGACCGTTGTCGGATTCGACGGGCACGACGGCTCGGTTCAGGCGGCTCGCAAACGTGCCGCCGACGCAGGTCTGGCCGACCGGGTCGACTTCGATGTTGCTACTGCCTCCACCTTCTCGGGCACCTACGACCTTGTCTGCTTCTTCGACTGCCTTCACGACATGGGTGATCCTGCGGGCGCCTGCAGGCACGTCCTCGAACGCCTCGCACCAAACGGGACCTTGATGCTCATCGAGCCCTACGCCAACGACGATCTCGCCGACAACCTCAACCCGGTCGGCGCCGCCTACTATGCGTTCTCGACTCTGCTCTGCACCCCATGCTCGCTCTCACAAGAAGTGGGCGCCGCCCTCGGAGCACAAGCCGGCGAAGCCCGTCTACGGGAAATCGTGACCGGCGCCGGTTTCTCCAGCCTCCGCCGGGTCGCCGAAACACCATTCAACATCGTCCTCGAAGCCAAGCCGTAGATCCGCGAGGGCGATCGTCGGCGTCCGTCGGCCATTCTCCAGCCGTCCCGGACGTATGCGACGTGAGCGCATCCAGCCCATGCCCGGGATCAGCTACTAGATAGCGCGGGTTTGTGCGCGCGCTATCCACCACTTTTGTCAGACCCCCTCGCTACGGTCCTTCCATGGGCCGCCCAAAGATCTGCGAAGAGCCGAGAGTCGCCACGGCGATACGGCTACCAGTCTCAGTCCGCGATGAACTCCTGGCAGCCGCCACAGAACGAGACGTTTCGGTCAACTTCATGGTCACTCGAGCGGTCGTCCAGTACCTCAGCCGCCTGCCAGCGATCGACTCTCAGTTGACGTCCCGCTCCCCCCTGACCGCCCGGCGGCTGGCCGCGAATGCGACGTCATGACGAGTGCCGCGGCTCCTGAGTCCCGGAATGGTCGCGCTCGTCGTTCTACCGCGACCGCCACGTTCGGTTCCTCACGACGGGAGAGTCACGATTCAAGCGCCTTCTACCTGCGCTTTGTGGCCCCAGAGCTGTCTCGCGACACCGCTATTGCACAGACGAAGAAGGTCGACGTCATCTACAAGCATGATGCACGTGACATGCGCCAGGTCGAGTCCAACTCGGTTGCTCTTGTTGTTACCTCACCGCCATACTTTGCCGGCAAGGAGTATGAGGAAACTCTCGGAACGAACGGTGTCCCTGGAACGTATTTCGAGTACCTCGCCTTGCTACGTGAGGTCTTCGACGAGTGCAAGCGCGTCCTTGAGCCCGGAGGTCGCATTGCCATCAACGTTGCAAACCTCGGGAGGCGACCCTACCGATCGTTAGCAGGGGACGTTACGGAAATCCTCCAGGATCTCGGTCTGCTCATGCGAGGCGAGGTCGTGTGGTGGAAAGGACGTGCAGCAGGAGGATCGTGCGCTTGGGGAACGTTTCAGCACCCGAGTAATCCCGTATTGCGAGACATCACAGAGAGGATTGTTATAGCGAGCAAAGGTCGATTCGACCGCGCGTTAAGGCCCGAGGATCGGTTGCGCCTCAAATTGCCGTCGACTGCCACTATCTCACGAGACGAGTTCCTTGAGGCGACCACGGACCTGTGGGAGATCCCCCCCGAAAGCGCTACGAGGGTTGGACATCCTGCACCATTTCCAGTCGAACTTCCGAAGCGCCTGATAGAGCTGCATACATACGAAGGTGATGTTGTGCTGGACCCGTTCATCGGCTCAGGGACAACGGCGGTCGCTGCCATGAGAACGGAGCGACATTACATCGGGTTCGATACCGATCAGTCGTACGTAACTCGCGCCAAAGAGCGGATCGCTGAAGAAAGGACTCGTCTGCGGCGGAAGGAATCTATTGTCAAGGTGCCATTCAGGGTTCAGCTACCAGCGATCGCACATGCCGACGAGACTGAAGACTTTCAGTCCCGGGCCGTTCGGGAAGGCAGGCAGGCGAAGGACCTGGCCGGAATCCTTCTTTCGAGTTGTGGCTTCACTGACATGAGGCCCGATGTCAAGATGTCTACCCTAGGAATCGAGCTGAACTTCATCGCGAGAGATCAAGCGGGACATGACTGGGCCTTCGACGTTTCCGGAGCGTTCACTTCTAGCCGTGCTGGATTGCGGCGGACAGACACCCTTTGGAAGGCGCTTGGCAAGGCAGCCGTTCTACATGAAGGCCACGGAGAACTGCCTCTCGTTCTTCTGACGACGGATGCGCCCGCCCGTGGAAGTGCGGGATACGCCGCTCTGAAGGTGATGATGGGGTCCAGGCGACCAGTTTTCGACCTGATTGAGCTCTTAAACACACGTGATCAGGAACGGCTGCGGGACTATGCGCTGCGGGGACATCCCGATCGCCGATCATGCCGTCCGACCGCACATTCATCATCGAGATCGCAACAGGGCTCGGCATGCTCGGAGACACCGGACTCGACTCCGTGATCAAGCGATGCCTCATATCTCCTTCTGCGGCACCGCGATTGATGGAGCGGGTTCGCGTCTTGCGTAGTCGACGAGCCCTTGGCGTAAGAGGTCGATGGCCTTCTCGCCTTCTCGTCGAAGCTCGCGGCGCAGGCTAGGGACGTCGGGAGGGCCTTCGAGCAGCCGTCGGCGCACGTAATTGATGAGCGTGCCGTGCAGCCCGACCAGGGTGCTCGCCACGACCCCGGGCCGCAGGTCGTGTTCTCGGGCGTCGGTCTCTTCGCGAAGCAGCTGGGCGACGGCCTCGGTGCAGCCGGCGAGGATCTGGCGCTCCCGGTTGAGAAGCGTAGGGCTGGCCGCGATCATGCGGCTGGCGCCGATGAGCGCCTCTTGGGCGGTCTTGTCCGTCGCAGCGAGGAACCCCCTGGGCTCGATCACGAACCGGCCAAAGGCGTCGAGCACCGACACACCGGCCGGACGATTGCGGATGGCGTCGAGCAACTCCGCTTCAAAGGCCTCCATCCCGTAGTAGACGAGGTCCTCCTTGGTGGGGAAGTAGTTGAACAC
>JAFAWZ010000190.1 GCA_019241495.1 Acidimicrobiales bacterium
GGGGACGCCCGGAGACTGTTGGGTGTTCGGTGATTTTGTGTACGTCCACAAGCGCATGACGACGGCTGTCGGCGGAGACCGCAGCGCCTTCACGATGACGCCGACCACCTATGAGGAGATGCGTCCGGGTTGTTACGACCCGGCCGAGCGGGTGGCGGACATGGAGTTGAACTGGGTGGATCGGTCATTGTGCTTTCCCACCTTCCCTCGCTTTTGCGGCCAGGCTTTCACCGAATGCGGTGACCGGGAGTTGGGGCTGGCGTGTGTGCGCGCCTACAACGACTGGATGGTGGAGGAGTGGTGCGGCGACTCCGGTGGGGCCTTGGTCCCTTTGGTGATCGTGCCTTTGTGGGACGCCGAGCTGGCTGCCGACGAAGTTCGGCGGAACGCGGAGCGTGGTGTCCGGGCCGTGTGTTTCAGCGAGATCCCCGCTCATCTGGGCTTGCCCAGCGTCCATTCGGGGCTTTGGGATCCGTTCTTCGCTGCTTGTGCAGAGACTCGGACGGTGGTGTGCATGCACATCGGGTCGTCGTCGCGGATGCCGGCCACATCGCCAGACGCCCCGGGCGAAGTGTCGGCGACGCTGGTGTTCCAGAATGCCATGGCGTCGATGACCGACTTCTTGTTCTCCGGGGTTCTGGTTCGCTTCCCCGAGCTCAAGCTGGCCTACAGCGAGGGTCAGATCGGGTGGATCCCGTATCTCTTGGAGCGTATGGATCACGTGTGGCGCGAACATGCCTCGTGGGGCGCGACCCGTGAGGTGATCCCCGAGCCTCCTTCTACCTACTACTACCGGAACGTGTACGGGTGCTTCTTCTGGGATCACCATGGAATCGCGTCGTTGGATCGGGTCGGGGTGGACAACATCACCTTCGAGACGGACTACCCGCACCAGGACTCGACCTGGCCCAACAGCAAGAAGATCGCCGAGGAGCTGTTGGGCGGGTTGGCTCCGGAGATCCAGTACAAGATCCTGCGAGGCAATGCCTTGCGCATGCTGGACCTGGCCGAGACTGGAGCGTGAGCCGATGCTGGACGTCGCTATAAGGGGTGGAACGGTGGTCGACGGAACCGGCGTGCCCGGCCGGCTCGCCGACGTCGGCATCCGCGATGGGCGAGTCGTCGAGGTGGGGAGCTTGGAGGAACCGGCTCGGCGAGTGATCGAGGCGAGCGGTCAGGTAGTCGCTCCGGGCTTTGTGGACATCCACACCCACTACGACGCTCAAGTGATGTGGGACCCGGCAGTCACGCCCTCATCACTGCACGGCGTGACGACCGTGATAGGTGGCAATTGCGGCTTCGGGGTGGCGCCGCTCGACGAGGGAGCGGCCGCCTACTTGCTGCCGATGCTGGCCCGGGTGGAAGGGATCCCGCTCGAAGCGCTCGACGCGGGTGTCGATGTGCGCTGGAACGACTTCGGGTCGTGGCTGGATCTGCTCGAGGGCCGGGTGTCGGTCAACGCCGGTTTCCTGGTTGGCCACAGCGTGATTCGCCGGTTGGTGATGAAAGAGGCGGCCGTCGGTGAGGCAGCCTCGGAGGATCAGGTCACGGCCATGACCGCCCTGCTGGCTCGGTCACTCGAACAGGGCGGTCTCGGTTTCTCGACTACTCTGGCGGTGTCGCACAGCGACCACCACGGCGATCCGGTGCCGTCGCGCTTCGCCAGCCGCCAGGAGCTCCTCGAGCTGTGCCGTGTGGTAGGGGCCCATGAGGGCACGACTCTCGAGATGATCCCGACCATCGATCCGGTCTTCGACGCCGGCGTGTACGAGCTCATGACGACCGTCTCACTGACGGGCCGACGGAGCGTGAACTGGAACCTCCTTGGTGTGCGACCCGGCCTGCGGGAGCAACACAGCCGGGAGAGCCGCCTCGCCGCTTCTGACCACGCGGCCCGCCACGGCGGGCGCGTCGTGCCATTGCTTCTCCCCGACGTCTCCCGGATGCGTCTCAACCTCCGGACCGGATTCGTCTTCGACTCCATCCCGCGGTGGAACGAGGCTTTGTTCCGCCTGCCCGCTGACGCCCGGTTGAAGGCGCTGTCAGAACCGGGCATCCGGGAGGTTCTGGCCGACGGGGCCGCCGAGCTCGGCTACCGCCTCTGGACCGATTTCGAACACTGCACCGTGCACGACACGGCCGACCCGGAGCTGGCATCGTTCGTGGGGCGCTCGTTCGGTTCCATCGCCGCCGAGCGGGCCACTACACCCCTGGATGCCATGTTGGACTTGGCGGCCGCCGACAACCTGAACATGGGTATAGAGATCCCGGTGCTCGGCGACGACGACGATTCGTGGGCCGAACGAATCCGACTGGCCAGTGATCCGCGGGTGGTGCTCGGGGGTACAGATGCCGGTGCGCATCTGGACCAGTCGATGAACTTCGTGTCTTTCACGAGGTTCATCGCCGAGGCAGTCCGACGACGCCAGCTGCTATCGCTGGAGCAGGCCGTGCACCTCCTGACCGACGTGCCTGCCCGCTACTACGGAATTAAAGGCCGGGGCCGTATCCGACCTGGATGGCAGGCGGATATTGCCGTCTGGGACCCATCGCTGATCGGCCCAGGAGAGATCCGGGGCCAGCGCGACCTCCCCGGCGCCGCGTGGCGGCTGACCAGCTGGGCCGAAGGGATCGAGCACGTCTTGGTCAACGGCACACCCATCGTTCAAAACGGCCAGGTCACCGGGGCCACACCGGGAAGCGTGTTGCGATCCGGCCGCGATACCGAAACCGTCGCCCTGCACGGCGACCCCGCGTGACCGACGAGCCCACTACCGGGGACGAGCCCGGTGCGAGGGACGAGCTGGTTTCGGTAAACGACCACATCATCGAGCCACCCGATGTGTGGCAGGGCCATCTCCCTCCGCGGTTCTACGCTGGCGCACCGCGAGTCATCGACCTGCCGGATTCCGACGGGCAGGCGTGGCTTGTAGAAGACCGGGTCTACCCGATCCCCTCCATTGCCACGGTGGCCGGGCAGGACAAGAGCACCTTTCGTGACCCCAAGCCGGCGCGCTTCGAGTGGATGCGGCCCGGCTGCTATGACCCCGTAGCGCGCGTCCAGGACATGGACCGCGACGGTGTCACCATGCAGACGTGCTTCCCGAGCTTCCCCAAACAGGCAGGCACCGTGTTCTTCCGCATGAAGGATCGCGAGACGGCGCTGGCGTGCATCCGGGCTTACAACGACTTCGTACTGGAAGAATGGTGCGCGAGCGCTCCGGAGCGGTTCGTCCCCCTTGCCATCGTGCCGCTGTGGGATGTCGAAGAAGCCGCTCGCGAAGCGTCTCGCACACTGGAGGCCGGGGCACGCGGTGTGTCCTTTCTCGAGGATCCCGCCAAGGAGGGACTGCCGTCGTACCATTCCCGTTACTGGGACCCCCTTCTCTCGGTCATAGAACAGGCGGATGCTGCGCTGTGCTTGCACTTCTTCAGCTCGCCAACCCGTTGGACGCCCGCCGAGGACTCTCCCTGGGCGACAGATCTCACCCTCATGTACTGCACGTCGATGGCGGCCATGGTCGGCTTGTTGTTCTCTCCGGTGCTATCGACCTTTCCGAGACTGAAAGTGCTTCTCGCCGAGGGCGGCATCGGGTGGTTGCCGTTCATGTTGGAAAAGGCCGACTTCTTCTGGGACCGCCACGGCTCCTACGCGCTCGGCCCGTCGGCGGGCGCGCCGTCGCGGCCTTCGGAGCTGTTCCGGGGTCGGATCTACGGCGCCTTCATCAGCCATGACACTTCCGGCCTTCGCGAAAGGGCCGCGATAGGAATCAATCAGATCACCTGGCAGTGTGACTACCCGCACGCTGACTCGACGTGGCCAGAAAGCCGTGCGTTGCTCGGCGACATGCTCCGGGACCTCGACCCGCCCGAGCAGGCCGCCATCATGTCGAAGAACGCCCGGCGGCTCTTTGGCATCGACCGTTACGGGGTCTAGGGCATAGCTTGACGGTGTACAAGAGTTGAAGTAAGGTCCGTAGGGTGGCTGAGGGTGTGAGTGGGCCGGCTCGGTATTGCGTGGTTTCGGCGGACGGCCACGTGGGTCCGTCGGTGAAGGGTCAGCTCCGCCAGTACTGCGAGGCCAAGTACCTGGACGACTTCGATCGGTTCGTTGACGAGATGGAAGGGCATCTGTTGTACACGGATGCGGCCTATCTGGAGGAGCCGATCAAGAGCATGCGCTACGAGCACAGCTTGGTCGCCGGCCTGCAGGACGAGGCGGCGCGTCGCGCCGATATGGATGCCGACGGCATCGCGGCCGATGTGTTGTTCCATGGCGGGCTGAACGGCCAGTCCGTGCCCTTCTCGACCACGGGCCTTATCACTTGGAGCAATCCGGCGTACAACGCTTTGGAAGCGGTGGGCGTTCATATATACAACCGGTGGCTGGCCGACTTCGTCTCCAACGCACCGAAGCGTCATGTCGGCGTTGCTCATATCCCCATATCGGACCCCGATGCATGCGTCCGCGAGGTGGAGTGGGCGGCCAGCAACGGGCTGAAGGCGGTGAACCTTCCGGCTCCACGCAACGATTTTCCTATGTACAACAGCGGGGTATGGGAACCCCTGTGGGCGGCGTGCGAGGCGAATGGCGTGGTGTTGACCACTCATGCGGGTGGGGGGAACCTGTATCCCTTCGAAGGTGTCGAAGCCGTGGCGCTGTTCCTGATCGAGTCCTCATGGCTATCGCGCCGTTCCGTTTGGGTCCTCATCCTCTCCGGGGTGTTCGAACGGCATCCCAAGCTCAAGTTCCTGGCCACGGAGCAGTACGGCGACTGGGCGCCCAACACGTTGGCGGACATGGACTCCGCCTATTACGCCACACATACCGCAAGTTTGCGGGCAGTCTTGCCCAAGCCTCCGAGCGAGTACTTCATGTCCAACTGCTTCATTGGGGCCAGCTTCATGTCGCCGTCCGAAGCCCGCGAAGGCATCGGGAACGGTCTCGAACGCAATTTGCTCTGGGGGGCCGACTACCCGCACTGGGAGGGGACCTGGCCTCGGACCCTCCCGGCCATGCGCCACACCTTCGCCACGTTGCCGGTCGCGCCGGTGCGCAGGTATCTGGGGGAGAACGCGATCGACGTCTTCGGCCTGGACCGGGCCGAGCTGACCAAGCTGGCCAGTCAGATCGGCCCCAAGGTCGACGATGTAGCCGTCGAGTTCGAGCCACCTCCTGAAATGGTGCGCGGCTTCGCTTTCCGTCAGCACGGTAAGTTCAGTTGAGGGGCGCTGAACCACCAGCTCTGAAAGGTCGTGGGCGATGATCCATCACATAGTGCTTTTCAAGCTCAAGGATGCGTCGCCCGACAACGTCGAGATGCTACGCCAGCGCTATTACGATTCCCTGTCGAAGGTCGAGTCGATAGACGATCTCAAGGTCGAGGTGAGCACTCGCAAGACGGCCACTTCATACGACATCGTCCAGGACAGCACCTTCAAGACCGTGGGTGATCTGGACCTCTACCTGAAGGACCCTCGCCACCACGAGGCGGGCCGGATGCTCGTCCAAGCGAGCGAATCAGTCGCAAGCTGCGACTACGAAACCTAGGCCTGCCTCCTGGTTGCCCAACCGGATGGGAGGGGTGGTGAAAGGGGAGGCGCCGTGAGAGCCGACATTCCGACATACGCTGAGCTGGCCGACCGGACCGACGGTCCAGCCGGCTCATCGTGGGGCCTGTTCGGACCGCGAGACGAAGTTGGGGCGATCAACATGATCGGTGCCGAAGACGTGGTCTCGGCCAGCAGGTTGGTCAAGAAAGGGGCAGTGTTCTCCCTCGACCATCCGGTCAACGCCTTTCCCCCGACCCCGGCCCGCCCCGCCGCGACCCACTCGGTCATCACCATGGCGCCCAACTGGCGCGATGATCGTCTGGACAGCTTCTATCTCCAGCAGACGAGCCAGGTCGACGGGCTCCGCCACACCCGGCACCCTGTGCACGGCTTCTACGGAGGTGTGTCACCCGACAGCCTGGTGGCCGGCGATCCCACCATTGGCGTCAATCGCTGGGCCGATAGGTGCATCGTGGGTCGGGGCGTCTTGATCGATGTCGCACGCTATCGGGAGCACATCGGAAAGCCGCTTGACCACGCGGCCGGCGAGCCGATCACTACTGAGCTTCTCGACGAGACACTGGAGTACCAACGCACCGATCTTTCATCGGGTGCCCTGGTCCTGCTACGAACGGCCTTCACGGAATACCTCGCGAGCTTCGACGGGCAACGGCCGACGACCAGCGCCGGATTGAGGCAGGACCGGGAAACCGTGAGGTGGCTATGGGATCACCGTGTTCCCCTGGCCGCATCGGACAACAACGCGCTGGAATGCCTCCCCGTAGTTGACGGCTCCCCGTTTCGTGGCGGCGGAGAGACCATGTTCGACGGAACGATGCATTTCGAGCTGATCGCCATGCTCGGTATGGTCGTCGGCGAACTGTGGAAGCTCGACGAGCTCGCCCTCGACTGCGCGAGCGATGGCGTCTACGAGTTTCTCCTGGTCGTCAAGCCGCTCAACTTGATCGGCGGGGTCGGCTCGCCCCCCAACGCCACGGCGATCAAGTGAGGGCAGGACGGTGACACACATCCGCTCGAAGGACGCTTTCTAGGAGGTTCGGATATGGCGAACGATCTGGTTATACGCGGTGGGACAGTTATCGACGGGTCGGGTCGTTCGCGGTTTAGGGCCGACGTCGGTATCCGGCAGGGTCGGATCAGCCAGATCGGGCGTATCCGCGAGCGTGGCGCGGCCGAGGTGGACGCTGAAGGCCACTTCGTCGCCCCCGGCTTCATCGATGGCCATACTCACCTCGACGCGCAGGTGGGGTGGGATCCTCTCGGCACGTGCCCCTCGCTGCACGGCGTGACCACCGTGGTCACGGGCAACTGCGGGTTCTCCGTGGCACCGTGCCGGGAGTCCGAGAAGGAATGGGTCTTTCGCTCCCTGGAGCGGGCCGAGGACATCCCACGCGCTGCCCTGATGGCAGGCGTGGACTGGAAGTGGGAGACGTTTCCTGACTATCTGGATTGGCTCGATCGGATCCCCAAGGGCATCAACTACTCGAGCTACATCGGCCACAGCGCCCTGCGGACCTATGTGATGGGCGAGCGCGCCTTCGAGGAAGCGGCGTCTGACGATCACCTCGAGGCCATGGTGCGTGAGCTGCGGGCCGCGCTGAGCGCAGGCGCCATGGGCTTCACCACCTCTAGGTCCCGGGCCCATGCGACCGCGGACGACCGCCCGGTCGCCAGCCGCCTCGCCGAGTGGTCCGAAGTCGAGCATCTCGTCGGTGTATTGGACCACGCCGGTCCAGGCGTGTTCGAGCTGGCCAACGAGACGCACACCGATCCGGGGGAACGGCGAGAGTTCTATGGTCGCTTGCGAGATCTGGCGGTAGCGAGCGGCCGGCCCGTGACGTTCCTGATCGGTGAAGCTCCGGACATGCCGGGCACGATTCGGGACTCCCTCGCTCTGATCGACGAAACCTGGGCGCTCGGTGGTCGAATGTACGGTGAGGTCCACGTACGGCAGTTCTCGTCGGTGGTGGGATTCAAGTCGAACCTGCCCTTCGACAAACTTCCGGTATGGCGCGACTTCCGATCGCAACCGATCGAGACCCAACGGGTCCAGCTCGCTGACCTCGCGGTCCGCGCCCGCCTGGTCGAGGCGACCAGAGACGCCGACTACGGTGTGGCCCGGGGTCCGGAGGCGCGCGCTCCCCGTTACGACCAGCTCTTGGTGCTCGACACGCCGTTGGGGCCGCACCGGACTGTGGCCGACGTAGCCGCGGAGCGGCGCTGTGACCCGCTCGAAGCGATGATCGACCTGTCACTGGAGGCCGATCTGGATCTGTTCTTCATGCAGCCGATCGCGAACATCGATCTGGAATCAGCGCTGGGCCTGATGCGCCACCCGCGAACGGTTGTCGCGGCTTCGGACAGCGGGGCACACGTGTCGCAGCTCATCGACTCTTCCATCCCGACCTTCCTGCTCGGCTACTGGGTGCGTCAGCGCGAGGAGCTCGATTGGGAAGAGGCGATCCGGCTCTTGACGTTCAATCCGGCCTTGTTCTGGGGCTTCCGGTCACGGGGGCTCGTCACAGAGGGCTTCGCCGCCGACCTTGCCATCTTCGACCCAGAGCAGATCGGGCCGACCCTTCCCACTGCGGCGCACGACCTACCCGGTCAGGCATTGCGGCTGAAGCAGGGGGCAACCGGTATCCGTGCCACGGTCGTTAACGGCCAGGTGCTGTTGCACGACGGGGCTCACTCCGGCTCCTATCCCGGCCAGCTCTTGCGCAGTGGCATGACGTCAGGAACGTGACGCCGAGACGGCACGAGGTAGTCGGTTTCAGCGGCTCCGGGCCGGCACAGCCAGAGCCAGACCGTGCAGGAGCAGCTCGAGGCCCCATTCGAACACGTCATCGGCATCGATCTTGGGGAGGGACCGCCGCATCAGCTCCAGGTTCGGGTACTTGCGTGGAGAGACCACCGAGCCGTCGACCTGGACCGACGAGTAGTCGGAGTGGAGGCTCAGCCCGAACGGTATCCCGGCCCAGTGCTGAGTCAGACCGACCGAGAACGCAGAGATGAAGCTCATCACCATGCTGAAGGCGCGGATCAGAGACACTCCGGTGAAGCCGGCGATCCGCAGCTCAGCGGCGATCTGATCCCGTATGGCCAGCGCAGTAGGCGAGAACGGGGCCGGCTGGGCTAACATGGCCACCACCGACGGATGATCCAGAAGGACCTTGCGGTAGCCCCTCAGAAGGCCGGCCAGCTGGTTCTCCCAGGACTCGCCGTCGTCCTCGGTGCTGTTGGTGAACTCCTGGAAGGCCAGCTCCTGCATGGCGGTGAGGAGAGCAGCCTTGTCCCCGACATGGTGGTATATGCCCATCGGGAAGGCGTCGAAGTGAGCTGCCACCTTCCGCATGGAGAGGTTTTCCAAGCCGTCACGATCAGCGAATTCGAGCGCGACGCGGACGATCTCGCTTGCTTTCAGTCGTTCCTTGGCTGGCAAAGTGCTGATCATCATACAGCGGCGGACATGAGCCGCTCTCGGGGTACCGGCCTGAGGTCGAAACACACGGTACAAGACAACACTTGACGCTGTCTAACTAGCTCGCTACGATCCGTATCCTGACTCTGAGGGGGAGGTCGTCTTCGCATGGGACGTTCGGTTCGAAGCTGCGTGGTGATCTGCGCTGTCGCGGTGCTGGTCGGGGCGTCGGCCTGCTCGAGCAGCAAATCCGGTGCGTCACCCAAGTCGCCCAGCTCTACGACCGTGGTCCCAACAGGAACCCCGGTGAAGGCCGTGGCGATCACCGATACCAGCTTGGGCCAGACGGCGACTGACGTCCTGGAGGGGATCAAGGTCGGGGTCCAGGCCGTCAACGCAGCCGGCGGGATCAACGGTCACCCCCTCGAGGTCTCAACGTGCACCGATACCGGGGACGCCAACGAGGCCGCCGCGTGCGCCCGAAACGCGGCGTCGGACCCGAGCGTCCTGGCTGTCGTCGGGGGCTACACGAGCTACGGCGCCAGCGTGGATCCCATCCTGCAAGCCAGCGGGACAGCAAACGTGGGCAACGCCGAAGGCAATCCGACCGACATCGCTTGTTCAGTGTGTTTCAACAGCGCAGCGAGCTACCTTTCCACCGCGGGGTCGGCGCTCGCCGCCGTGAAGCTGCTCAATGCGAAGCGCGTCGGCGTTCCTTACATCGACACCGCCGGCGGCGCGTCGATCGCCCCGACCTTGGCACCCGAGCTGACGCCGTTTGGCGCTCAGACGGTGGGCGTGGTCCCCATAGCTACCACTGCGGCTGACGTGACGCCTCAGGCGGCGGCCGAGGGCGCCGCTAATCCCGACGTGATTATCGACGCTCTCACCACCGAGCTGTACACGAAGTTCATCCACGCCTACCGCCAGCAGGGTTTCCAGACACCATTCGTCATCTCGGGCGGGGTGTTCGACGCACACGGCATACAAACCCAGCTGTCAGGCGCCAATAACAACATATACGTGGATCTGTATTTCAATCATGATTCGCCCGGTTACAACACGTTCACGGCAGACATGAACAAGTACGCCGCTTCGTACCCCGACCGAACCGACGTGGTCCTGCAGGGCTATTTCGCAGCGAAGGAGCTGGCGTACGCCGCGAAGCACGCCTCGAGCCTGACCAAGGCCGGGATCCTGTCAGAGATGAACTCCCTAAAAAACTACGACTCGGACGGGCTGCTGCCACCCCTCGACTACACGACCCCCCAAACCGGCTTGGGCGGCAAGGCGCCCCGGGTCTTCGCCGATCACATCTGGCTGTACAAGTACGACAACGGCCAGTTCGTCAAAGTCGGTGCCGGTAGCGCGATCAACATCTTCACCGGAGGCGCGTAAAGACGCGGTCGATGTAGTGGAGGAAGGAGCCGTGGTATGACGCTCGCAGGACGATTGTTCAGTGCAGATGCACATTTTCCCGACCACCAGGTCTTTGGGAAGAGCGCCTGCCGATAGTTGACCACGACTCGGAGACCCGGGTGGCCGTGTTCTCGTCTTCCGGCGACGATTCTTACCCCGGGAATCTCGACCTCCTCGAGCGTTTGCCGGTCGATGGAGAGCTGCGGGCCGCGGCAACGAGCATGGCCCGCCGGATGATGTACGGCGTGACCAGCTGCTCGAAGCCTGTCATTGCGGTGCAGCACGAAGGTGGCGTGTCGATGGGCGCGTTCGGGGTGATCACCTTCATCGCTGACGTCAGCATCGTGGCTCGAACGGCACGCATCGCCGAGCTGCACCTGGCACTTCTGAGCTTGCCACCAGGTGATCAAGGGGCGCTCATCTGGCCCCTGAACTGCGGCCTGGCCAAAGCTCGCTACTACCTGATGTCGGGCGACGAGCTGAGCGGCGAGGAGGCCGAGCGAATCGGGCTGGTATCCCTCTGCGAAGACGAGGCCCATCTCGACGCGAAGGCGCTGGCGGTCGCTACGCGGTTCGCCGCTATGGGCCCGAGCGGCATGGCGGCCACGAAGCGCTGTATCAACGAGGCCCTGCGTAAGTCGATGCTGACCTTCGACTATTCGTTGGCCGCGTCGGAGCTTCAGATGCAGAGCCCCGAGTACCGGGAGTCGGTATCGGCATTGAAGGAGAAGCGCGCTCCCAGATACTGATGAGGCACAGCTGTCAGCTCAGACCGCGACCGTCTCGCTCCACCTGACGTTCAGCTTGTCGAGGCCCCTGATCACGAAGGAGTCGCGCCATTCGGCGCCCCCGTCCAACAGCTCGAGACGCCCGAAGTTGGCGATGAGCTCTTCGAATACGACCGTCGCCTCGAGGCGGGCCAGGGCGGCCCCGATGCAGTGGTGGATACCCGAGCCGAACGAGAGATGGCGGTTATTGGGCCTGGTGATGTCGAAACGGTGCGGGTCGTCGAACACGCCGGGGTCGCGGTTCGCCGCGGCCAGCACTACGAATAGCTGGTCGCCCGGGACGATCTCATGGCCGGCCCAAGTGAATGGTTCCAGGGCGTACCGCACGGTCGTGTTGCGCGCCGGGGAGTCGTAGCGCAACATCTCCTCGACCGCGCTGACGACGTTCTCGGGGGATGTGCAGAGGAGGTCGTACTGATCGGGATGGGTCAAGAGGTTGAACATGCCGTTGGCCAGCAGATTGGCGGTGGTCTCGTGACCCGCGACATGAAGAAGAATGCTCATCGAGATCACGTCGTCGGCCCCCGCCCGGCCATCGCTGTCGTCGGCTACCAGCATGGAGATGAGGTCATCCCCAGGATCGCGAAGCTTCGTTTCGACCAGGGCGGAGAAGAACTCTACGCATTCAGCGTTGAGCCTCCTGACCTCATCGAGATCTCCAGCGTCGTGGGTGGGCTCGGTGCGGGCGACCGCGGCGTGGCCCCAGCGAGCGAAATCATCTCGCCGTTCGGTTGGCACGCCAAGCATCTTGCAGATGACCACCAGCGGGATTTGGGCTGCGAAGTCCCGGTAGAAATCGAACTCCCCGGCTGAGAGATCTCCCAACAGCTCTTGGACCACGCCCCGGATCTCCTCGCGCTGGCGCGCCACGGCCGATGGCACGAAGGCCTTTTGCACCATGCGCCTCAGCCGGGTGTGCTCAGGGGGATCCCGGTTCAGCATGCTCATGTCGAGATAGTTGATCTGGCCATCCGGGGTAACCGACTGACGACCGAGCTTGCTCGGATCCCGGCTCCATTGCTCGTCGTGGGTGGCCGCGAAGGCCTCCTCATAACGACCCACCAGCCATGGTCCGACCTGGCTACGGTAGACCCCCGCCGCGAGCAGCCGATCGTAGAAGCGGGACGGATCGTTACGAATATCTGTACGCATCGGGTGGCCTGGAGTCATGAACCACACGACCTCGTCATCAAACGGATGCTCAGGCATCTTTCGCGCTGTTCTTCGCACTCACTCCGTGCCGGGTCTCACTCTTTACTGGAGAGGGTGGCTCGTTCGGCCGCGTCGAATACCGGCAGTCTGCCCTCTCGGATGGCGGCCGCGCTCTCGCGCCAGGGCGTGCCGCCGAGCTGCATGGTCTCGATAGCGTGTGACGCGTCGAAAATCGGACCGGCGGCACGCAGCCAGTTGTTGAGGGCATACTTGGTCCAACGCACCGCGTCTTTCGGCAAGGCGCTCAGTTGCCGGGCAACCTCGAGGGCGGTCTTAGAGAGGTCCTTCTCGTCCACGCACAAAGCGACGAGCCCCATACGCTCGGCCTCCTCGCCGGATATAGGTACACCCGTCATCAAGTGGTACTTCGCCTTGGCCAAGCCGCACCGCAACGGCCAGGTCAGCACGGCATGGTCCCCGGCTGGGACCCCCATCTTGGCCGTATGCCAGTCGACGAGCTGGGCAGATCGGCCCGCGATCGTGACGTCGGCCAGGAACCCGACGATGCCGGCTGCTCCGACGGACTGCCCTTCGATGGTCGCGACGATCGGGGTCATGGCGTTCAGCGTGTTGTACACGATGTCGCGGGCCTCGAGATGCATGTCCATCCGATACTCGTAGTTCTCCGTTATCTCGGTGAGCATCTCCACGTCGGTCGGCGACATGCTGGTGTCCGATCGGAATTCCACGATGGCCACCCGGACATCCCGGTCGCGATCGACGATCGGCCATAGCTGAGCGAGGTCCCCGTGCACGCCCCGGCGGCTCGTCGTCCGCTTCTCCGGGTCATAGGGGATGATGCGCAATATGCCGGGCTCGGGCCACTCGAACGTCAGGTGCGAGAAGCCATCGTACTTTCCTGCCATGTCTTTTCTCCCCTCCCTCCCCTTGGGTTTCCGCCGACGGGGCGCGGCCTGGGCTGGCTGTGAAGCAACTGTACAGCGTCTTCCTCATGATGTAAACCCGTTAAAGGGGCTGACGACGGGGGCTCTACCCGCCCCGGGCCGCCTGGCCTGTCCGGGTCGCCGCGTCATCGAACAGGATCTCTTGGTCGGCGAAACCGGGCTCGAGGTCGACTTCCAGCGCGCCGACGACCAGGGCCACCGCGGTGTAGAACGAGACCACCAGGACCAGATCGACGATGTGCTCGGCCGGCAGGTGAGCGGAGAGGCGACCGAAGCAGTCATC
>JAFAWZ010000250.1 GCA_019241495.1 Acidimicrobiales bacterium
GCGGTCATTCCTACGATCGGCTTGGCCAGCGCCACCCCGCCGGTGGAGCCCCGGAACGGGGCGTCACCGAAGGCGAAGATCCCACCGTCGGAGGCCACCATCCAGTACCCCCGTCCGTCCCCGGTCCGGGCGATGCCGACCACCGGCTGCACCAGGTGCACCCCACCGGTGGATCCGTAGAAGCGGGCGTCGGGGCCAAAAGCGAAGACTCCGCCGTCGGACGCCACCAACCAGTAGCCCTGGCCGGAGGGCGTCGGGGCCATCCCGACTACCGGCTGGACCAACTGTATGCCTCCGGTCGAACCCCGGAAGGCTGCGTCACCGAACGCGAAGATCCCCCCATCCGAAGCCACCAACCAATACCCGTGACCAGACGGCGTGGCCGCCATGCCCACCACCGGCCGGGCCAACGCAGTACCACCCATCGAGCCGAAAAACGCTGCGTCACCGAACGCGAACATCCCCCCATCCGAAGCCACCAACCAATACCCGTGACCAGACGGCGTCGCCGCCATGCCCACAACCGGCCGGGTCAACGGGGTGCCACCCATCGACCCGTAAAACGCCGCGTCGCCGAAGGCGAAGATCCCGCCGTCCGACGCCACCAACCAGTAGCCGTGACCAGACGGCGTCGCCGCCATACCCACCACCGGCTGTGACAAACGAATGCCGCCTGTCGACCCATAGAAACCAGCTGCGCCGAAGGCGAAGATCCCCCCATCCGAGGCGACCATCCAGTACCCGGTGCCGGTGGCCGACAGGGCGGCGCCCACCACCGGCTGGGCCAGACGACGGCCGGACATGTCACCGAAGGCGCCGACCGTGCCGAAGGGGTAGACGACGCCGTTGGAGCCGACCAGCTCGTAGCCGTTGTAGTGCTGGGGCGGCGGGTTGCTCTCGGCGACGAGGGCGGCATAAGCGTTGAGCAGCCCGCCGTTGATCGGATGGCCACCTGCCGTCGGGCCGGCGGTCGATTGGAGCAGCTCGGCTACCTGGGGCCCGCTCAACGCGGGATCGTGGGAGATCAAAAGGGCCGCCGCGGCGGCCACTTGCGGGCTCGCCATGGACGTGCCCGACTCCACGCATACGCCGCCGATGCAGGGAGATCCCGGTATCCCACCCACCGGCCAGTCCGAGACGACGTCGACACCCGGCGCGGCGATGTTGGCGGCCAGGCCGTACTGCGAGAAGTCGGCGACGACGCCGTGATCGTCGGTCGCGGCCACGGACAACACACCCGGGTACGACGCCGGGTAGACCGGCTGGCTCAGCCCATCGTTCCCGGCCGCGGCCACGACCACGACCCCCGCAGCAACCGCTGCCTCGACGGCGGCCTGCTCGTCCGGGTCGGGGGCGCAGGGCGGGAACAGATCGGAACAGGCGAGCGACATGTTGATCACCCGCACCCCGGCGCCGATGGCGGCGTAGATGGCGTCGGCCACGTCGAGGGTGTCACCAGCCCCGGTCGAGTCGAGGACCTTGAACTCGTCGGCGTGCACGTTCCAACCCAAGCTGGCCACCGGTCCGCCGCCGTCGTCGATGGCCGCGAGGATCCCGGTCACATGGGTGCCGTGCCCGAAGTCGTCGGTCTCCTGACCCCCCACACAAGGAACGTCGTTCAGACAGTCCTGCTGAAAGTTGATCTTCCCATTCAGGTCCGGATTGGTCGCGTCAGCACCACTGTCGATAACCCCGACGGTGACGTTGTCACCTTTCGATATGGTCCAGGCGCCGGTCGCTTGAATGGTGTTCAGGTAGTTCTCGTACCGCAGCCCGGAGCTTCCGTTGTCGTCCCGGGCCACGCACCCGGGCTGGGAGAAGCACGAGTCCGTCGTGTCGGCCGCCCGCACGGCCTGCGGGATCTCGGCGTAGCGGACCCCTGGCTCGGCCCGCAGACGAGCGAGGGTGGCCCCAGTCGAGGCGGCCGGCACTCGTAACACGTAGCGGTTGGCCGGAGCGGCCCGCCGGGACGAGGCGCCCACCCCGTCGAGCAGCGCCGCGGCATGCGCCAGGGCGCTGCCTGCGAGTTGCACCACCACGGTCTGGGTTCCTCCGGCTGCGGCGGCGGCCGGGATGGAGGTCCCGAGGACCGGCGCGCCGACCAGGGCCGCCGTAGCGGCCACCGCGATCCACGCCCGTCCCGCCCGAGTCGACCTGCGCATGCGGTGGTTCACCTTATTCGACCGCACCGTCGCCTGGGTCCCACCCCTGCTACTTTCGCCGGGCGTGCCGGGCCGGGTTGCGTTCGTACCCATCCGCTACGGGGCCGAGATCGTCGGCGGTTCCGAGGCGGTCACCCGGGAGGCGGCTCTCGGGCTGGCGGCCCGCTCCTGGGATGTCGAGGTGCTCACCACCCGGGTGGTCGACCATCACGCCTGGAGCAACGACCTGCCCGAAGGGGTCAGCACCGAGGAGGGGTTGACGGTGCGACGCTTCTCGACCCAGCTGCACAGCTCGCGGCCCGGTTTGAGGGCTCAGCGCCAGATCCAGGATGGCGCGCTCCCTCCCGTCGACGACCAGTGGACCTGGATGAGCTTCCGGTTCACGGTGCCGGACCTTTTTCATCATCTGCTCCGGCACGCCTCGGAGTACGACGCGGTCGTGTTCTCGCCCTACATGTTCTGGAACGCCACCGCCTGCCTGTCGGCCGCGGCCGCCAACGCGGTGGTGATGCCGTGCCTGCACGACGAGCTCTACGCCCGCTTAGAGGTCATGCGACCGGTGCTGTCGGAGCCCCAGTCGGTGTGGTTCCTCTCCGAACCGGAGCATCGGCTGGCCCACGCCCTCGGTCCCGTGGCGGAGCGCCACACCGTCACTGGAGCCGGCTTGCACGTGCCGACCGGCTACCAACCCGACCGCTTCCGCTCCCGACACGGCATCCGCCGCCCCTTCATCCTCTACGCGGGCCGCCGGGAGAAGGACAAAGGATGGGACTGGCTGCTCGACACGTTCCACCATGCCGTCGCCGCCGGCTTGCAAGAGGTCGATCTGGTCGCTGTGGGCTCGGGGCCGGTCAATCCGCCGCCCGGCCTGTCGGCTCGGGTCATCGACCTGGGCTTCGTGAGCGAGCAGGACCGCAACGACGCCATAGCCGCGGCCCTGGCCT
>JAFAWZ010000048.1 GCA_019241495.1 Acidimicrobiales bacterium
CGTTAAGTACGACCCGATCCGATTCTTCCGGCGCAAGCCCAAGGAGACGTCGACGTAGCGCTGGCGACCTCGACCAGGGGCAACTCGACTAGGGGTTGGCCCGGTGCTCTTGGTCCTCCCACCAGGTCATCTCCTCGACCAGGTTGCCCTCGACCCAGAGCTGGACGCCCAGACCGGCGCACCAGTCAGGCTGGCGGGGAACGGCGAAGAGGAGCAGGCTGGTTCGCCGGCCGGGCGGAGGCCCGGGAAGGTCGAACCGCAACTCGGCCACCCCGTCGACCAGCTCAGCGACGAGTCGTTCGTGGCCTTGATCGTCGACTACCGCCAGCCGGCGGGTCTCCATCGTGGCATCGAGGGCGGCCAGCCGAGCTTCCAGGGCTTCCACGCGCTCTTGGAGAGCCAGGAGCGCACGGTCCACGTCCTCGTCACCATCGCCTGTCACGAGCCCCGACCTCCTCATTACAACGTCTTTATTGCTGTTTGGTGCTCTTCCATCCATGATAAGAGGGAGCTGTGTCCGGCACCTCAGCGATCAGGTCGACGGTGATCTGAGAAGATCCGACCCCCTACTGGGTCGGCCAAGCAGAAGGGGATGGCCAGGAGGGAGGGGCGGCGGCCGGAACGTGCGCTTCACTCCCTACGGACCACCGCTGGGCCAGCAGGTCGACTTCGAGCACCCGGGGAGCCAGGATCGGTTGGCGGCGGCCGGTCACGATGCAGAGGACCTCGACGGTCGTCAAGGCTGTGCACAGGTGCAAGGCGGCGGCGCTAGAGCCTATGACGGTCTCCTCGATCGGATCCCTGATCTCGTTTACTCCGGGATCCAGGTATTGGCGGGCGAAGCCAGAGCTGGCGAGGGTCGAGGTGAACTTCCAGAGCTGGTCCGATTTGGAGTCGCCACTGTCGATGCCGAACACCGTTTCGAACGAGTCGCTCTCCGGTCCGATTACGGTCATGGCCGCACCGAAGGCGAATGGGGACGCCCCCACGATCGAGTATTTTCCCTGGTCCCTGAAGCCGTTGTGATACGGGGCATAGAGATCGACCCGAAAGAAATCGATGGCGTTGATCCCGATGTCGGCGCGGGACACGAAGTCGGGGATCATCTCCGCGCTCAGGCCTTCGGGGTAGATCTCGATCCTCGCCTTCGGGTTGATGTCGAGGACCAGGCGTTGCATGACCTCTACCTTGGGTTGACCCAAGGTAGAGAGATAGGCGCCGGCCTGGCGGTTCAGGTTGGTCAGATCGAAGACGTCCGGATCGGCCACCACGAAGTTCTCGAACCCCATCCGGGCCAGAGCCAACAGATGGTTGCTGCCACATCCGCCGAGACCCCCGATGGCGATCCGAGCCGAGCGCACCTTGGCCCACTCGGATTCGGACAAAAGTCGCAAGTTGCGGGAGAAGGCCTGTTCCCACGAGAACCCGGTCACTGCTCACTCCCCCGCGGCTGATCGTCCACGACCCGGCCGACCAGCAAGTACGCGTCCAGCGGGCCGAGCGAGTTGTGGAACATCTGGTCGAGGTCCGGCTCACCACACGACGGCAGCTCTCCGTACAGCTCGTCGAGGACGGCGTAGGCGTTGCGAACCACGAGCGAACCGGGCTCGATCAGGCCCGCTTGACCGAGCCAGCTCGCCAGCTCCCGGCCGCATTCAAGAACATCGGCCGGGGTGCGGAAGTCCGGGTTCGGGAACAGGCTGGAGGCCCCGACGAGCCGGCGCATCAGCTTGTAGAAGACCGGGCTCTCGCTGCGCGCCGAGATGTACACCCGACGCTGAGGGCGGAGGCGCTCCAACACACCGGTTGTCAGCTGCCTGGCCATTACCTCCCGCATCACGCCGTGTGACTGGCCCGAGGGGACGACCCCAGAGGAGTCGATGTAGACGTTCGCCCGCGCCGGGCTCTCGAGCAACGAGTGCCCGGTCCAGCCCGCCATCCGGCCCTCACTGTCCTCGATGAGCACGAACTCGGCCAGACGACCGAAGTAGTCGTTGGCCGATCGGTCCTTCCAATACTCGGTCATGTCCGCCCCGAAGGCGGCACTGCTCACCGGCACCAGGGCTGAATAGACATCCTGCTGCTGCTTCGGCGACAGGGTCGTCCCAGGCGCCGCGACCGCGGCCAGGTGCCACCCCCGGGCCAACGAGGACCGCGCCGCGCAGTCGTAGGCTTCGCCCAGCACCTCTCGAGCCTGTGGGCGAGACTGAGCCAGCGGGTCAGAGATCATGATCCCTCCTGGACACGAAAGCGTGTGGCTGAACTGGGGTCACCAGCGAAGTGCCGTGACCCGAGGCGGTACCACCGGCCAGCTCCCCCCCATCGAGGATTAACGCCTGGCCGGTCAGGTACGAAGCTCCTGGTGATGCGAGATAGTAGAAGGCTTCGGCGACCTCCGCGGGCGTGGTGTGGCGGCCCAAAGGGATCCGCCGATTGAGGTCGTCGATCATGGCTTCGGTGTACTCAGCCTCCTGCATCGGGGTCATGACGTACCCGGGACTGACCGCGCCGGTACGTATGACCGGAGCCAGCTCAAGGGCAAAGGTCTTGCAAAATGACAGGACAGCTGCCTTACTGGCGTTGTAGTCGGCGTAGTAGGGGTATCCCACGACGCCATTGGTGGACGCGGTAGCGAGCAGCACGCCACCTGAACCCCCGAGCATCCGGATGGCGGCTTCTCTCCAGAGTGCGAACACGCCCAGGACGTTTACGTCGAGCACCCGGCGAAAGTCAGGCTCGGTGCAATCCAAGACCGAGTGGCGAATGCTGATTCCGGCATTGGCCACCACCACGTCAATCGGCCCGTGGATCGAGCCGGCATCGTCGAGCAGGGGCCCCATGGCCGGCCAATCGGACACATCGCCCGGTAACCAGTACACCCCAGGAAAGGGCTGGAGAGGCCGCATGGAATCGATATTGGTGACCCGATCACCTGAGCGGGCGAATCGTTCGGCGGTGGCCTGCCCGATGCCCGAAGACGCGCCGCTGATCACCACGTGCCTGGCCGGCCGTCCCTCCAGTGCGATGTCAACCAAAGCTGTACTCCAGGTCGGTGGGGATCTGCGCCAGCGGGCCGTACCACCGGGCCACGAGCTGCCTCCCCTCGTCGAGGGCACGGCAAAGATCGGGGATCGGATCCGGTGATCCGCGCAGGGCAGCCCAGACCGCCCGAGCCAAGCGGGCCAAGGAGGGAACTGCGACCTCCAGCCATCGCCCCGGTTCGCCCCAGGGCAGCTCGACGTCACCCATCAGCCAGCCCACTTCGAGCGCGGCGGCAGTCGTATCGGCGAATTCATGGTGGTTCCGGCTGAGGTACCGGAGCATCTCCGACGAGAAGGCGGCGCCCAGCGGGGTGGCGTCTACCAGCTCGGCTACCGCGAGGAGCCCGAGCGTGTCGGCCAACGTCTCCTGGAGGACCATCTCTTCAAAGGGAACGAGTGACCGGTTCGGGACCTCGACCGAGGGATGCACCTCCCAGAAGTGGGCCAGGTCGTGACTTCTGAACCAGGACAACGAAGCCTGCCTGACCTGCGCGGGCTGGATGCCATCAGGAGGACAGCCTCCTACGGCTTCGAGCAGGGCGAGCGAACAGCGCGTCAATCGCTCGACGTGCATATTGGAGAACACGACCGTGAAGTCCTCTCCTGGTGTCCGCCCGGCCGGCGACTCGAGGGGAAAGAAGTGGGCGAAGTTCTTGTGGCCCGAGTCCGATGATCCGCCGACGAGGAGGAGATCGACGGCCATCATCCCCGGGAACGTCTTCAGGTGGGCCACCGGCAGGCGGAGCACCTGCTCCACGCGGGACCGAAGGCGGCCGACGTGGCCGCTCACCTCGTCGATGGCCTCTTGCGCCACCGCCGCGGGGCGTCCTACGAGCAGGGCCAGTGGCTGAGGAGCGTCCTGCATGGCCCACGGGCGCAGAGGTCCGCAGTGCATCCACAGCTCCCCGGGCCGAGGAGGTTCCAGCTCGACCGGCGACCATTGACCGGTACGGAAATAGGACCGTACCACCCCTGCGGCGGCGGCCGCCTGTCGTTGCAACACACCGGGGTGGGCCCACCGAGCCACCTCTTCGAGCTGCCGGTTCAAGGCTTCGAACAGGAATCGGCACCCGATGCGGCCTTGCGGGGTGGGCCTCCCCGGGGATCGAGCCACTGTGGTCAACGCGTCGAGGATGTACTTGACCCTCACCAGCTCCTCCCAGGCCGAAGGGAGGGCGGCGCGCAGGGTGGCAAAGCCCGGATCGAGGCGAACCACCCTCACGGCGGGCGCCGGTCGATGCCAGAACGGATGCTCGTGGCGGTGCCGGCGGCTCGGCAACCCGAGGGTCGTGCTGCTCATGCCATTACTGAGGTCGTGGTCGGTTGGGGAAGCACGGCCGGTTCAGCCGTGGGGTCGGCCACCGTCGCGCCCCGCGGCTGGTCGGCTCCCCAATAGCGGCGGTTGGCTAGAAAGGCCGCCACGTGGCCCAGGTACTGGACCGTGAACCAGAGGGAGAGGTAGTAGGCGAAAGGAGCCGGGTGCCCCCGCCAGAGCCAGATCGATCCCGTCCAGAGGACTATCCCCGACGCGGCCGAGACGGCCACCGTCGTAGACAGGTCCGACTGGCGCTGGTCCCAGTCAGCCGCGTCGGAACGGCCCACCCGGCCAAGCGCCGCACCGACCACGGCGGCCCCGACCAGACCGGTGACGCCGGTAAGCAAGGCCCCGAGGGGATCCATATGAGGCCGGCCCAGGACCAAGAGGTACAACCCGGCCAGCAGGACACCGCCGACCAAGCCGGGAAGGTGCGCCAGCGGGCGGCGCCAGTGAACCGGCTTCGCCATATCGAGATCGGCGGCACCCCTCGGAGATCTATAGACGGGCGGCCAAATAAGCCCGGTGACCGCCTGGTACTCGACATAGGGACGGCCGGACAGCCGGCGCAGCCGCTGGTCGTAGAGGACGCTGCCGATGACGTTGTAGACGTTGAGCACGACAGCCAGCACGAACAGGTCGGCTGTCATGTGCGGGAGGAAGAAGAACATCCCGAAGAAGGCGGTGTGGACCGGGAACCGGATCCAACGTCTGGTGCCCACCTTCCATGGGACCAGGCGGGGGACGGCCTGGCCGGCGAGGTGGGAAACCAGGGCGGTCGATCCGAAGGCCAACCCGCAGTCGTACTCGAAGAGATGCAGCTGCCAGTACCAGAGCCAGGAGACGGCCGCCAGGGCCCACATCAGCCCAGCTGTAGGACCGTGAACGTCCCAGACCAGTTGGTGGACGTGTTGCCACAAGGCCGCCGCCAGTAGGACGTAGACGACGTTGCACACCGACTCCACCGAGCGCCATTCCACCGGCTCGATTCCAAACCTGCTCCGGGCCCGAGCCTTGGCCCGAACCGCCGCCAACGCCGAGTGCTGGGCACCGAAGCCAGCGACGAGCAACCCGTCCACAATGAGACCGCCTGTGTCATGCATTCGCATCCACCTCGCCTCTCCCGTCCAAGGCACGGGCGGAGTGTCGGGACGTGGCCCGCCGCCTCGCACGCAAGTCCCATATTAGGACGTAAATAGTTGGGATGCAAGAACATAGGACTTATTTTCTCTGGATGTGCCCGAACGGGACGTATGTGGTTGTAAGCGATATGGCGCGACCCCTCTCCCCGGCAACCTCGCTCTTCGGCGAGCGAGTGCGACTGCGGCGTCAAGAGCTGGGACTGAGCCAGGAGGCGCTCGCCGACCGCTGCGGGGTCCACTGGACCTTCTTGGGCCAAGTCGAGCGAGGCCAGCGGAACATAAGCCTCCACAACCTGCTCAAGCTGGCCGGCGGTCTCGGGGTCGATCCGGGAGAGCTGGTCAGGGGCCTGTCTGCACCTCGACCCGATCCTCCCCCCGGTTGAGCCCGGGCGAGCCTGAGCCGTGACGCGCTAGGCTTACGCTTCGCCCTCCCGGGGGTCGACACGACCTACGGGCACGGGGTCCTGTGGTGCAGTTTGGAGTGCACGCCGGCCTGTCAAGCCGGAGGCCGCGGGTTCAAATCCCGTCAGGACCGCGGTCGGATAGCTCAGTTGGTAGAGCGCGCGCCTGAAAAGCGCGAGGTCGTCGGATCGATGCCGACTCCGACCACTAGAAAACCTCAGGTGGGAGACCCGAAAGTCCCTTCATGCGAAGGGGTGGACGGATCGAGGTCAACGAAATGTCAACGTTAGCTCGGCGCAGGTCCCAATCGACACGTGCCTCAAACATGGCTGGGTCCGTCGGGATGTCCAGCTGACCCACCTACCCCTTTTAAATTTCAGCCCTGTAATTCTTAGGCAGGAGCAAAAACCTTAAAAGTCCTGGTCAAGGGTAGTGTCCAGCCTGTAGAGACACTTGCAAGTCTCTTTAAAACCAGTCCTCAGAACTAAAGGTTGGGCCACTAAACTTTAGAACTATGGATCTGAACCGGTTCAAGGACAGCCCGATCGGATACTTGGTCGAGTTCTCCGGCACCGACCCGCGCACGCACAGAACATTCTCGCACAAGGCTTACGTTCCCAACCCTCTCCCCCTCGACCTCGAACTCCGACGGGGAACAGTGAACTCCCTGAGCGATGCCATGCTGGCACTAGGTCGGCTTGATCAAGCCCTCAGCTGGATCGCGAATCCTATGCTCTATATACGTCAGGCCGTCCGCCGGGAGGCCGTCAGCACCTCGGCTCTTGAGGGAACCTTCGCTGCGTTCGAAGACGTCCTAGGCGCGGATGTTCTTGAGACGGAGAAGTATGACCCAAACTTGCACGAGGTACTTAACTTCGTGCGTGCCGCCGAGCAGGCGTTAGCGTGGATCCAAGAGCGTCCAATAACGCGAGCACTGATCTCTGAACTTCAGAGGATCTTGGTACGCGGGACTGGGAGTGACGGACCAGAGGCGGGCCGGATTAGGACTACACCGGTGCTCATCGGACCTAAGGGGTGCGCCGTGGAGGCAGCCCGGTTCATACCCCCCCTTCCAGGCCACTCACTGGCTATTGGAGTTCGAGAATGGGAGGAGTGGTGCGAGCGCGACGGTGACCTCCCGCTACTCGTTAAGGTCGCCATGGCCCACTACCAGTTCGAAACGCTTCATCCCTTCACGGATGGCAATGGGCGAATAGGGCGGCTTGTTAGCCTTCTACAGCTTGTTCGCGCCGGAGCTCTTCGGTATCCGATGCTAAATATCTCGACCTGGCTCTACGAGCGGAGAGAAGAATACGTCGACCATCTCCTGACGATCAGCGAATCCGGAGACTTCAACCCCTGGATTCAGTTTTTCTGCAAGGCCGTTACTGACGAGGCTCGATCGGCAGTTGACCGCATCACAGCAGCGCAGGAATGGCGGGAGCGGCTTCTCGTCGAGATCAAGGACAAACGCATTAAATCTCTGACGGTTCATCAACTCGCTGATGGCTTGATTGGTCATCCGGTCGTGACTGCTACTTGGGTGCAGAACCATTACTCAGTGAGCTTTCCTACAGCGAGTTCGGCCATTGCGAAGCTAACTGAACTTGGGTTCCTACGCGAGATGACAGGACGCAACTACGGTAGAACCTTCGCCGCAATGGACCTGCTCCGGATCTTTCAAGTCTGATCCTTAGTTTACTTCGGTGGCAAAGGTGGCTCGACCAGCCGAGGCCGCCCAGGGTCACCCGGTGGCCGGGTGCGTCGGGGTGGACCCGTCCGCGGCCAAGAGGTCGAACCCGTCGGGAGTGTTCAGGTAGCCCGGTCCGGTGCCCGGAGCATCGGTGGCCCCGTACTGCCAGACCAGGGCTCCCGTCGGTGGGTCGAAGGCGACCATGCGGTCCCGGTAGTCGTCGTTGGTCATGAACACGCCGGTAGGCAGGAGCTCGGTGAGCGAAGGCTGGTTCATGCGGCTCACACCCTGGGTCGGCTGAAGGCGGTAGAGGATCTGGCCTTCACGGTTGAACTCGTCTATGGCGCCCCCGGGGGATTGGGCGTAGTCGGAGACCAGGTACAGATCCGGTCCGAGCTGCTGGGGATCCGAGGGGTAATGCATGTCCAGATGGGTCGCCCAGACCAGCTGACCAGCCTTGGTGTACTCGGAGATCCACTGTCCCTGTATCTCCGAGACAAGGTAGTTGCCGTTCGGGAGCGGTGTGTCACCATTCGGTTCGGCCAGGCCGGTGGGCGGCTGATGATTGCAGGCCCCCGTGCGGCCGATCTGCCCGGCAATGGTCTTGTCCGGGTTGATGAACAGAACGCGGCAGTTCCGGTCGTCGGCCACCGTGACCTCGCCGTCTTTGAGGACGTACGCGTCATCGGGCCAGCTGAGATAGCCGGGCGAGGATCCGGTCGTGCGCGGGTGGCCGTATTGCCAGAGGACCTGCCCAGACGGGAAGGCGATGATCACGATGGTGTGGTTCTCCTCCTGGTTGGAGACGATCTCGGTCCCGTTCTTGGCAAAGAAGGCGTCGTCGGGAAAATAGAACCCGCCAGGAGGAGCGGCGGCGAAGACCGAGGGATAGGTCCAGCCGATCTGATCGCCAGGCGACATCACCAGCAGCCGGTCGTTTCCCCGATCGGCGACCAGCAGCTTGTAGCCGAAATAGGGTGATCCCGCGCCGGCCGCTCCCGCCGAGCCGAAGAGCGAGTTCGGCCAGACCGTCTCCACCGTCGCCTGCGGTTGGCCATGGTTCTCTCCACCCACGATCCACCCCCGCCCGTAGGTGACCGCCGAGCCGGCGTAAGCGATGGGAGCAGGCAGTTTTCCCGCTCCGAGCGGACGCTTGGCCGAAACGTCCCACGCCCAGATTGCGTCAGTCGCAACGTCGGAAACCTTGGTCGTGACACCGGGGGAGGCGGCCGGGGCGTTGCCGACCCCCCCAGCCACATACAAATGGCCGGCTAGCTCGAAAGCGGAGGCGCCCGCGACCGGCTGGGTCAGGTCGCCAGCCATGGTGGCGCGCCCCGAGGTTGGATCGAACACCTGCACCGACGTGACAGCCGCGCCGTCCTGCGGTCCGCCCACCGCTTCTCCGCCGAACACGTAGATCTTCCCGCCCGACGCGGCCACGGCTCCATAGCGGACGGGGACTGGGAGATGACCGGCGACCGAGTAATGCAGGCCATCCTTGGTAGCCCAGATCTCCGAGTCCGCCGCAGTACCATCATACCCGCCGACGACATAGGTGACCCCTCCGACGCTGACCGCCGAATGGTCCGAGCGGGGGCGCGGGAGACTCCCGCTCGTCGAAGCGGCGAACTGGGTCGGCGCATTGGAAGTGGTGGATGCGCCTGTAATCACGACTGGCGCGGTACCGGGAACCGATGGTGCGGAGGTAGACCCGGTGGCGGCGGAGTCCGGAGGCATCCATGTCGCCGGTGACGGCGCCGAGGTGCCCGTTCCAGGTGGAGCCGGGAACTGTTGTACGGCGGCAACAGTGGTCGGAGAGCCACCGCCGAAGACCTGGACCTGGCCTGCGACCGCGGCGCCGGCGCCGTCGTGAACGGCCGCCGCGAGGTGGCCTTCGACGGTCTTGTTACCGGTGGCTACGTCGAGCGAGAAGACCGTGGCCAGCGAGCTCTGAGCCGAGTTGAGGCCACCGATGACGAGCAGGCTGCCGCCCCCGCCGGGCAGCACTACCTCCCGGGAGAGAGGCGCGGCGAGGCTCCAGGGCAACAGCCCCGCTTCGACGGCCGGTATCGGCTGAGCGGCTGCCGCCGCGGGAGGGTGCAACGGCTGCGAGCTGGGACGATGCTTGGGCCGCGTTCCCCCCGAGGGGACGACGAGGTAGACGATCGCACCTACCAGGGCGACGGCCGCAAGAACCCCGAGCCTCCGCATGCGATACATCGCCTTGGGGTCGGCGGAAGTGCGCGGGCGAGGTGCCGGTCCAGACGTGTTTGCCATCGACGGGAGCGAGCCTACGGGAGTGGGATGCCGGCGGGGGGAACTCTGGGCGGACTGGATGCGGGGGGGCCATTAGGTTTTCGGTGTGCGCAACCCGGCTTGGCTCGTTGCTACGACAGCCCTGATCTGCCTGGGGGGATGCGGCTCGAGCGGCTCGTCCCGGACGGGCACCCAATCGACGGTCACCCTGGCCCCCCAGTCGCCCAGGGACCTGGACCAGGTCGTTTCAGCTGCCTCGCACACTCTCGCAACGACCAGCGGGGTCTCGGTTCAGCTCGAGTCGGCTTCCGTATTCGGTGCCACACCCAAGCCGGTCGGCGGCGCCGGCGCCTTCGACTTCACTTCCAGCAAAGGGAACCTGGAGCTGAACCAGCCGAGCGGACCGGAACGAATCATCTTCCTGGCTCAGTCCGTGTTCGTCGCCCAACCCAACTCCGGTGCGCTCCTACCCGCCGGGAAGGTCTGGATATCGGCCGGGCTGACCGAGAACTCGCTGGCCACGAACTTTCCCCAGTTCGTCACCCAGGTCGAGAGCCTGAACCCGGGGCTGACGCTCTCCGAGCTGGTATGGGGGGCGGTCTCGGCTGCGCCGGCCGCCACTTCGGGGGCTCCCGCGGCCAACACGTACGCGGTCGAAGTGGACTTGGCCAGGGCCCAGGCGAGGACGGCTGGGCCGTCGGCCGACGCGTTCCGCCGGGCCATCGGCTACCAGTTGACCGAGATGAGTGGGGCAACCGCGCCGAATCACATCACCGTCTATGTGAGCGTGGACAACCGCGAAAGGGTGGTCGCGTTGCGCAGCTCCCCGGCAGGTACCGGAGTGGGCACGGTCACCTTGCAGCTGTCCAGATTCGGGTTGCCCGTGCAGGTGAGCCAACCAGGGCGCGCCCAGGTCGCCGACATCTCGTCGCTGGCCCCTGGGGGCGAGCGAGAAAACGCGGGTGGAGGCGATTCGGATGGCGCATGACGCGACCGAGACGCACATCTCCCCGGTGGTGGCAGTGCATTCTTTGACCAAAGTGCTCGGCCGTGGTGTCGAGGCACTCCGCCACGTGGACCTGACCGTCCAGCGGGGCCGGGCCATGGGCCTCGCAGGCCCGAACGGGGCCGGCAAGTCCACCCTCCTGCGGATTCTGCTCGGCCTGGTGAGGCCGACATCTGGACAGGTCGAGCTGTTCGGCGAGGCGGTCCGGCCCGGCATGGCCGCGCTGGCCCGGGTCGGTGCCCTAATCGACGGTCCGGGATTCGTCCCTTACCTCACCGGCCGGCAGAACCTGCGGCTGACCGTCCGTACATCAGGTAAGAAGCTCGGCGACGGCGAGCTCGAAGAGGCCTTGGCGAGCAGCGGCCTCGGCTCCGCCCTGGATCGACCGTACCGGACCTACTCGCACGGTATGCGCTACCGCCTGGGTTTGGCCCAAGCGCTGATGGGCCACCCTGAGCTTCTCCTCCTCGACGAGCCGACGACGGGGCTCGACCCCGGCCATGCCGCCGAAGTCATCTCCCATGTCCGAAACGCGAGCGCGGCCGGGACGACCGTGATCCTCTCTAGCCACGAGCTGCCGCTGCTGGAGCAGCTGTGCACGGAGGTGACCGTGCTGCACCAAGGTCGAGTGGCTCTGGGCGGTGCGATCCAGGATCTCGTCCGATCGGCCGGGTCGCTGCACGGCGCGTATGTCGCGGCCCTCGAGCAACCGGAGCTCCGTTCGCCGGCCGGCGAACCGGCCCAGCCTGCGAAGCCGTGATCATCCCTGCGAAGCCGTGATCATCACAGAGTGGACCAAGCAATGGCGTAGGCGTCGAACGCTGATGCTCGTAGCCGCGACCGCGGCATTCCCGGTCGTAATGACCGTATCCCTTGTCGCCACAGGTTCCAGCCGGGTTGATCGAGTTGGTGACATCCCGCTCGTGATCGTCCCCGTCAGATCGGGCTTCTCTGTTCCGCTCATCGCACTGTCCAGCACCATGCGCTTCTTCCTGCCGTTGGCCGTCGCGGTCGTCGCGGGAGAAGCGG
>JAFAWZ010000082.1 GCA_019241495.1 Acidimicrobiales bacterium
ACACCAGGCCGCCATCGGCTGCGACCCGACTGGCCTGCAACCCGATCTGCCAAGCAGCCGGACCCAACGCCTGGACGTGCAGGTATGAGAGGTGGGCTGCGCCGGCCACGTCGAGCTCGGTGACCGGGACCACCAGGCAACCGGCCGGGCCGGCCACCACCTCGAGGACCTGGGCCTCGGCGGACTCACCGACGCGCAGGAGGATCCTCGGAAAAAGGGCCAGATCGTCCCCGGTGCACCAATGGACGATGACGACAGGCGAGGCGGCTGACCCCGGCGCCACCGTGATCAGCAATGGGTCGGGAGCGAAGGCCCGGTTCAAGGTGGCCAGGGCGTCGGGCTCACCGGCCAGCTCACCGAGCGGCTCGGGGCCGGCGCCCGCGGCCGACAGGCGATCGACGGTCACTTCCCCACCCACCCCGCGCACGCGCGTGACGAAGCCGTCGCGCGTCTCGACAACGGTGGCCCCTGACCCAACCGCGCCCAGCAGCGCTGTCAAATCGAGCAGCCCAGGCACGTCGAGAGATCCCGCCGCCGCGCTGGTGATCGGTGCCGCCCCCGGCGGCTCGATGGCCGGGCCGAAACGGTCGAGGTCCAGGGCCTCGATCCGGCTGTAGCGCCACTCCTCGGCGGCCGAGGTCGGCAGCTCGGAAGCGGTGAACCGCTCCAGCGCGGCCTGGCGGTCCGAGGCCAACCAGCCCGGTCCGCCGAGCGCGGCGGCAGACTCAGCAGAGAACGACGGCATCAACTAGTCCTGGGGAAGCTCGACGACGACGCGAGTTGGATCGTCGGGGTCGTAGCGGACCGGGACGGTCCCGCCAACCCTGACCCGGCTGCGGGCCTGCGGGGTCTGGAAGGCGATGCGCACCGTCGCCTCGAAAGGAGGACCCTTGGTCGGCTCGACGCGCAAGGTGAGCCGGCTGCGGGTGACCGGCCCGATGGTCCGCTCGTCGACCACCGAGATGACCTTGGCCTCGGTGGATTCTCCCGTCCGCAGCAGGTCCGACCCCTTCAGCTCGGGGTCGGGCACATCCGGGGCGGCCGGCGGGGGGCCGTCGGCCGCGGTGGGGTCATGGCCGCTGCGGGCGCGCGGTCTACGGATAGGTGACGGCCCGGAGGGGCGCGGGGGTCGGGGAACCCGTGGGGCGGTGGACTGGCCTCGCTGGCTCTCCAAGGCCATCGACGCACCAGCCACCGCGATCACCAGCACGACCGCGAGGGCGATGGCGGCCGTCACTACCCGATGGAGCCTTCCATCTGGAGCTCTATCAGCCGGCTCCACTCCACCGCGTACTCCATGGGCAGCGTGCGGGTGACCGGCTCGATGAAACCGTTGACGATCATGCTCATGGCCTGCTGCTCGGACAGGCCCCGGCTCATCAGATAGAACAGCTGGTCGTCGCCCACCTTCGACACAGTGGCCTCGTGGCCGACCTGGGCGTCCTGCTCGCCGAACTCGATGTACGGGTAAGTGTCGCTACGGGAGAGGTCGTCGAGGAGGAGGGCGTCGCAGCGCACGAAGCTCTTCGACTTGCGCGCCCCCTCCTCGAAGCGGACCAGGCCGCGGTAGGAGGTACGCCCGGCGTCTTTCGAGATCGACTTCGAGATGATGGTGGAGCTCGTCTCGGGGGCAGCGTGCACCATCTTGGCCCCCGCGTCTTGATGCTGGCCCGGGCCGGCGTAGGCCACCGACAGCACCTCTCCCGACGCCTTCGGTCCCATGAGGTAGACCGCCGGGTACTTCATGGTGAGCCGGGAGCCGATGTTCCCGTCGATCCACTCCATGTGGGCCTCGGCGTCGCAGCGGGCCCGCTTGGTGACGAGGTTGTAGACGTTGTTCGACCAGTTCTGGATGGTCGTGTAGGTGACGCGGCTCGACGGCTTGCAGATGATCTCGACCACCGCCGAGTGCAACGAGTCACTGCTGTAGACGGGGGCGGAGCAGCCCTCGATATAGTGGACCTGGGCCCCCTCGTCAGCGATGATCAAGGTGCGCTCGAACTGGCCCATGTTCTCCGAGTTGATCCGGAAGTAGGCCTGGAGGGGCATCTCGACCTTGACCCCGGGGGGCACGTAGATGAAGCTCCCGCCGGACCAGACCGCGGTGTTGAGGGCGGCGAACTTGTTGTCATTGGCGGGGATCACCGAGCCGAAGTACCGCTTCACCAGGTCCGGGTACTCCCGCAGCGCGGTGTCCATGTCGCAGAACAGGACGCCCTGGGCCTCGAGGTCCTCCCGGTTCTTGTGGTAGACGACCTCGCTCTCGTACTGCGCGGTGACCCCGGCCAGGTACTTGCGCTCGGCTTCGGGGATGCCCAGCTTGTCGTAAGTCGACTTGACCGACTCGGGGAGCTGGTCCCAGGCGCTCACCTGCTGCTCGATCGGCTTGATGTAGTAGAAGATGTTGGAGAAGTCGATCCCGGACATGTCGCCACCCCAAGTGGGCATGGGTCGCCGCTCGAAGTGGCGCAGGGCCTTGAGCCGCTTCTGGGTCATCCAGTCCGGCTCGCCCTTCATCCAGGACATCTCGCTGACGATCTGCTGCGAGAGGCCCCTCTTGGGTTTGAAGACGTAGAAGTCCTCGACGTCACTCCAACCCAGCTTGTAACGGCCAAGATCCAGTTCCGAGGTCGTCGCCATCGGGCATCACCCTTCGAGTTACGCGGGATTTCTCCTACGTAGATAGTAACAAACCCCCGGTCTTAGACCGACGGGAATCAGCTCAGAAGCTGTCGCAAACTACCTCCCAGGTGGGAGAAGGCGGCGGCTCGCCCAATCCTGGGTGCGAGGAAGTCGGTCAACGACGAGCCGCCGCCTTCTCCCTCCCGCCCAGTTTGTGGCAGCTTCTCAGGGCGACGACTTCACCGGCCGCAAACCGGCCAGCGCCACGCCCACCACCATGGCGCAGCCCACGCCGAAGACGATCCACTTGGTCACATCGGGCGTGACCCAGATGGAACCGACCATGGGCGAGGCCGCCATGAGCAGGGCGAAGAGCCACTCACCCGGGGACTGTTGCGCCGTCAACCGCATAGGCGAAGCATAAGCGAGGCCGGCCTCCGCCGGAAAACCGGGAACCTCCTAGGCTGGATGGCATGTCGATCATCAGGATCAACGCCATCGAGGTCGGCCCCGACCAGGGCGACGAGCTGGCCCGGCGTTTCGCCGCCCGGGCCGGGGCGGTGGACAGCGCGGCCGGCTTCGAGGGCTTCGAGCTGCTCCGCCCCACCGACGGTCGCAGCACCTGGCTGGTGGTGACCCGGTGGAAGGACGAGCAGTCCTTCAACGATTGGGTGGCCTCCCCCGCGTTCGCCCATGGACACAGGGGCGCCGATGCGCCATCCGGTAACCGGCCCGTCGCCGTCCACAGCGAGCTGTGGTGCTACGAGGTCGAGAAGCTGAGCTGACGGCCGGTCCGGGCATCGCCGATGGAGAAGCTGATCGCCCGCCTCGACGAGCTGCAGCGCCGTAACCGACCTGTTGCCTTCCTCTGGGCCGTGCAGAAGAAGTTCAACGACGACCAGGGCGGGCATCTCGCCGCCCTCATCACCTACTACGGCTTCCTCTCCGTCTTCCCGTTGCTGCTGGCCGCCTTCACGATCGTCGCCTACGTCCTGGCGGGAGATCAATCAGCGGTGAGCTCCCTCGAGAGGCACATCGGCAGCTACCCCATCATCGGGACGGCGGCAAGGGAGCTGGAAGGCAAGTCGCTCGAGGGATCGCCGATCGCCCTCGCGGTGGGTGTGCTGGGCCTGATCTGGGGGGCTCAGGGCTTGGCCCAGATCGCCCAGTACTCCATGGACGAGGCGTGGAACGTGGCCCATACCCAAAGACCGGGCTTCGTGCCCCGGTTGCTCCGCACCCTGGCGTGGTACTCCATCTTCGGGGTCGGGGTGCTGGCATCCACCTTCGTCTCCTCCCTCGGATCCTGGCTCCATTGGAACGGCGGCCCGGCCCTCTCGAGCCTGCTCGCCTTCGTCGTGAGCATCGCCCTCTTCACGTCGTCGTTCTGGATCCTGAGCCCCCCGGGCGTGGGGATCGGGGACCACTTGCCCGGCGCGATCGCAGCCGGGGCAGCTTGGTCCATCCTGACCGGCGTGGGGGTCGGCCTGGCCCACAGGCTGGCTCACACCAACGCCCTGTACGGGACCTTCGCCCCCATCCTCGGGTTCCTCGCCATCATCTACCTCACCGCCCGGATCACCGTCTTGAGCATCGAGGCCAACGTCGTGCGACGGCACCGTCTGTGGCCGCGCTCGCTGACCGACAAGGATCTGACCCCGGCCGACTGCCAGCAACTCGAGAGCCTCGCTACCCGCCAGGCCCGGATCCGGCCCGAGAGTGTGAGGGTCGACTTCTAAAGGTCGCTAAGTGCCTGCGACCGGACTGCGGCGGGCGCTAGGACCGGAACCCGAACAACTCGGCGTGCATGGCGAGCGCCGCCTGGCGGACGCCCGGATCGGTCAGCGATCCGACGAACACGGCCACCCGCCCGGGTCCGGGGCTGATCTGGCCGATGGGGGCCGCATCGGGATCCACCATGAGCACGACCGACTCTCCGGCCGCGACAAGAGCCCGGGCTGCTGCCTCATCGTCGACGACCACGCCTGTGCAAGGTACTGGCTGGGGAGTAGACAAGCTGCATGCCAGCCATCCCTCCGGTCGCGCCCCGCCGGCCCCACGAGCTCACGGCCCACGACCACACCCGGCGCGACGACTGGTACTGGCTGCGCGACCGCGATGATCCTGACGTCATCGCCTATCTCGAAGCCGAGAACCGCTACGCCGACGAGGTGCTCGCCCCGGCCCGGGAACTGGAGGACCGGCTGTACGCCGACATCCTGAGCCGGGTGCGCGAGACCGACGCCGGGCCGCCTTCGCGCCACGGTCCCTGGTGGTACTACTCCCGAACGGAGGAGGGCCTCCAGTATCCGGTCATGTGCCGCCGGCCCGATGCCGGTCGGAGCATGAGGGCGGCCGACGTGGCGGCCGAGGCGCGCGCCGGGCGGCCCGCCGACGAAGAGGTGGTCCTGGACGAGAACCTGCTGGGCGCGGGCCGCGACTACCTGGCGGTGGGCGTGTTCGACGTCAGCCCCGACCAGCGGCTCCTGGCCTACGCGGTGGACGTGGACGGTTCGGAGGAGTACACACTGCGCTTTCGAGACCTGGCCGCCGGCGCGGACCTGCCCGACGTGATCGAACGGGTCTACTACGGCTCGGCGTGTGGCGCGAGCGGCGAAAGCTTCTTCTACGTGAAGCCGGACGACGCCATGCGACCTTGGCAGGTCTGGTGCCATAAGTTGGGCGCCGGCCCGGCAGACGACCGCCTGGTGTTCCAAGAAGACGACGAGCACTTCTTCGTGGGACTGGCCCTGAGCCGGTCCCGCTCACGCATCGTGATCCACTCGTCGAGCAAGACCTCCTCCGAAGCCCACTGGGTAGACGCGGCGGACCCCGACTGCCGAGTCGAGGTCATCATCCGCAGACAACCGGGGATCGAGTACGACGCGGAGCACGACGGACAGGATTGGCTCATCCGCACCAACCGGCCCGGGCCCGACGGATCGCCGGCCGCCAACTTCGCGCTGTACCGGCTGGTCGGCGGGGATTGGGAGGAGGTCGTCGCGCATCGTCGCGACGTGAAGCTCGAGGGGGTCGACGCGTTCGCCGGCTTCGTCGCGGTCGCCGAGCGCTCCGCTCGCGACGGGCTGGAGCGACTTCGCATCATCGACGGGCCGGACCAGCACGTCATCGAGCAGCCCGAGCCGGTGTACAGCCTCCTCGCCGGGCAGAACCCCGACTGGGACCAGCCGACCTACCGCTTCGGGTACACGTCGCTCGTCACTCCTCCCACCTCGGTCGACTACCGCGTGGCCACCAGGGCCCGAGAGAGGGTCTGGACCCAGCTCGTCGGCGGTGGCTACGACCCGAGCCGGTACAGGACCGAACGGATATGGGCCAAAGCAGCCGACGGCGCGAGAGTTCCGGTCTCGATCCTCTGCCGCAACGACCAGAGGGACGTTTCCCCGCCGGGCGTTCTGTACGGGTACGGGGCCTACGAGATGAGCAGCGACCCCACTTTTTCCGTATCCACCATCAACCTGGTCGAAAGAGGCATGGTGTTCGCCATCGCCCATGTACGAGGGGGCGGTGAGCTGGGCCGGGCCTGGTACGAGGCGGGTCGTATGGCGAACAAGCCCAACACCTTCGGTGACTTCATCGCCGCCGCCGAGGAGCTCGTCTCGGGCGGGTGGGTCCGGCCCGACGGGCTGGTCGCCCGGGGTGCGAGCGCGGGCGGTTTGTTGGTCGGGGCGGTTGTGAACACCCGTCCCGACCTCTTTCGCGCTGCGGTCGCGGAGGTGCCGTTCGTCGACGTGGTCACCACCATGTCAGATGTGACATTACCGCTGACAGTTACGGAATGGGAGGAGTGGGGAGACCCGCTTCATGACCCCGAGGCGTACCGCACCATGCTCGCCTACTCGCCCTACGACAACGTGCGAGCCGCCCCCTGCTCCCCCGCGTTGTTCGTGACCGCCGGCCTGTACGACCCGAACGTCGGATTCTGGGAACCGGCCAAGTGGGTGGCCAAGCTGCGGGCCGTGGGCGCCGGCTCACCCGACCGTCCGGTGGTCCTCCGAACCGAGATGGGGGCCGGCCACCTTGGGCTGTCCGGCCGCTATGACGCCTGGCGCGACGAAGCCCGCATCCAGGCGTTCATCCTCACTCAGTTCCCGGGACAGGATTGAATAAACGAAGAGGAGGCGGCGGCACTAGTCCAAGGACGAAATAGGGATGGCCTGGCTATACGACTGAGACGGGTTCCGAGTGCCGCCGCCTCCTATTCGTTTCAACTGTCCTGTCCCGGGCACTCAGACAGGCTGGGCGACGAGCTAGGGAGATCGGACCACTCCGGCGCCGGATCCCGCAGGTCGACCACGCGGGCCGACTCGGCGAACTCGGACGCCCGCAGCACCTCCTCGATCTCCTGGCCGATCAGCTCGTCACGATCGAGGAGAGCGTCACGCAATCCCTCGACCAGATGATGATGGTCGCTGAGGAGCGCCCGCACGTCTTCGCGGGCACAATCCAAGATGGCCTCGACCCGAGCGCGCGACGTCTCATCGCTCAGGACCTTGGCCACGATGTTCACCCCGCCTCCGGTCCGGGCTGCGTCGAGCGATATCAGCGAGCCGGCCATCCCGAAGCTGCCGACCATCTGGGCCGCCGCCTCGGTGGCGGCGTGCAGGTCTCCCGAGACCCCGCTGCTCGTGTCGCCGAAGAACAGCTCCTCGGCCACAAGGCCGCCCATGGCAATCCGGATGAGCGCTTCGATCTCCTGTTTGGTGCGGGTCCACCGCTCCTCCGGTTCGGAGTGGGCGAGCAGGCCCAGGGCGGCACTGCGTTTGATGATCGAGAGGACCTCCAAGTGCCGTTCCGGGGCTACCAGCCAGGCCGTCACGGCGTGACCTGCCTCGTGGGTGGCGATGGTCACCCGCTCCCGCTGGGCGTACGCCACCGGCTGGGCCAGCCCGAGCTCGGCGGTCATCTTGGCCCGCTGCACGTCCTCCCAACCCAGACGGTCGGAACTGCGGCGTAACGCCCATACCAAAGCCTCATCGAGCAGGTGCTCGATCATCACAGGCGAGTAGCCGAAGGTAGTCGCAGCTAAAGTGTCACGATTGTCCTCACGGTCCAGCTCGGCGGTGTGACGCTTGCGGGCCAGGTAAAAGTCGATGATCTCGCGTCGGCCGCTGCGGCCGGGCAGGTCGACGGTGATGGTCCGGTCGAAGCGACCCGGCCTCAAGAGGGCGGGATCCAGATCCCCCGCCCGGTTCGTCGCTCCTATCACCAAGATGTTGGCATCGGCCGCTTGGGGCTTACGGATCAGCCGCCCGGCCGGCAGCCACCGGTTGACGAAATCGATCAGGTAGCCCTTGATCCGCACGCCCGCCGGTGGAGTGTCGAAGGACTGGAGCTGGATGAGCAGCTCGTTGACGACCCCGGCCACACCTTCGCGCCCACCGCCGGGACCGAGGCCCTGCCTGGTCGCGCCGATCGCGTCGATCTCTTCGATGAACCCGATGGCACCGCCCTCGCGCCGGGCATAGGTTCGCAGCGCCTTGAAATAAGAGCGGATCTTGCGGTTCGTCTGGCCGTAGTACATCGATTGGAATGCCGACGACGACACGAAGAGGAACGGGACGCCGGCCTCAGCGGCCATGGCCTTGGCGATGTAGGTCTTCCCGGTACCGGGTGGTCCTTCGAACAGGACGCCCCGGCGAGGGTTGCCGCCCATGCGCTCGCGGAAGGTCTTGTGGGCGAGAAAGAGGTTCAGCGTCTTCACCACCTCCTCGACCACCACGCTGGCGCCCTTCACGTCGGCCAGCGTGACGCCGATCTCCTCGGGGCGGAACAGCACGTGCGGCGAACGCCCGGCCCCGAGGAGGGGTACGGCGAGGACCAGAACGAGAAGGAGGATGAGCCCTATCGAGGGCAGGTAGGACCCAAACCCGGAAGGCAGGTGCGGCAGCGGCCAGCGGAACGCGGCCGCCGCCCCGTTCAGGTCGCCGTGGGCGTAGCGGACGCCCCCGACGATGGCCCGAACGGCCAGGGGCACGAGCACGACCGCCAACAAGATGGCCATGCGCGCCAAGCGCTGCTGCCGATACGCCTCGCGAGCTTCGGTTACGTCAGCCGATCGGAGGACCTCCGGCCGGGCCAGATTGAGCGCCTGCATGTCCCTCCGATGTTTCGAGCCTGCGCGGCTGGCGTAGTTGAGGCCCCCAAGCTACGTAAGGCGCGGGTGCACACGTGTCGTTATGGGCCCGACTTTTCCGCGATTTCGCCACCGCGCAGAGAAATTGTTCAAGTTCGCGCCGCCGCGAGCCGAATGGCCCCGCCGATCAGTGCCTCAGCCGATCAGAGCTTCAGCCGATCAGAGCTTCAGCGTCAATCCTTCGTAAGCCGCAATGATCTCCGGGGCACCGCGGCCCGCGCTCATCCGCGCCTCGGTAAGCAGTTCGTCGAGGCAGTCGTCACCATGAGCGGGATCGTGGTGGAACAACACGACCGTGCCCACGCCCGCTTCCCGAGCGACCCGGACCGCGTAGTCGACCGTGCAGTGACCCCAATGGGACTTCTGCTCGAACTCCAACCGGGTGTACTGGGCATCGTGGATCAGCACGTCCACTCCCCCGGCCAGCTCGAGGACGCTGTCGGCCACCGAGTCGAGGGTGAGCGGCGCCTGGTGATCAC
>JAFAWZ010000146.1 GCA_019241495.1 Acidimicrobiales bacterium
CGAATGCGGACAACAGCACGGCGACGCCGGCCAACGAACCGAGAGTCCGAGCTGTGGCCCAACCGGCGCTGGGCGACTCCACCAGGGTGAACACGAGCAGCAGCATGGCCGTGGTCAGCACGATGGCGCCCCCGACGTCGAACTGCCTGTCCCGGCGGCCGAGAGCGTCCTGCGACGGGACCAACCTGGCGGCGGCCAGCAGGATCACGAAGGCGACGATCACCGGCAGGAAGAACACGTACCGCCACCCGATCTCGGTGAGCGCCCCGCCGAAGACCAAGCCCGCGGAAAAGCCGGTTGCCCCGGTGGCCGAATAGATCGACAGGGCCTTGTTGCGGGCCGGCCCTTCGGGGAACGTCGTGGTGATGATCGACAAGCCGGCCGGAGCGGTGAACGCTGCGCTCACCCCCTTGATGAAGCGGGTCGCGATCAAGAGGGAACCGTTGGTGGCCAACCCACCCAAGCCGGATGCGACGAGGAACACACCGAGCGAGAGGAGAAACATGCGGCGCCGCCCGAGCAGATCGGCCGCCCGACCTCCCAGTAGGAGGAATCCTCCGTAGCCGAGGACGTACGCGCTGACGACCCACTGCAGCATCGACGTCGACATGTGAAGGTCGGTTCGGATCGACGGCAGGGCGACGCCGACCATCGACACGTCGAGGGCGTCGAGGAACAGGGCGCCGCAGAGCACGAGTAGCGCTCCCCAGGAACGAGCCGTGAAGCGGTCGGTTCGGGTGGGCGCGAGCGCGTCGAAGCTGGTCATCAGTGCTCTCCTTGAGATGGTCGGGGGGATCGTGGTGGCCGCCTGGCCGCGATAGCCGGTGCCCGAGTAAAGTTCGAACAGCACCGTACAATTCTCGTACGATCCTTGTCAAACAATTTCGGGGGCCGTATATGGGCCGAGCAGAAAAAGATCCGCCTCGCCATGGCGCCGAGCCGCCGCCGGAGCTGGCCGACATCGACGTGTTGACTGTGCTGCAGGCCCTCTCGGACCCAGTGCGGTTGGAGATCGTCCGTCAGCTGGCCGGCTGTCCCGACAGTGCCGGCGGGCTGGCCTGCGGGCACATCGAGCTGCCCGTTACCAAGTCCACGGCCACCCACCACTTCAAGACCCTCATGGCCGCCGGGATCACCCACGAACGAGAAGAGGGCACCCGCAAGTTCGTGAGCCTTCGCCGCTGCGAGCTGGACGAGCGGTTCCCAGGGTTGGTCGACCTGGTCGTCGGCAAGTCGAGGTCTTGACGCTCGTTCCGGCCATCGCCCCCCAATCTTCAGGGCAGCTTCACGAAATGCTCAGAAACCTGGGGTTAACTGGCGATACCCGATATCAGGCACAAGGACCATGAGCGAAACCCACGAACCCCACTCGCAGCCGGAGGAGCCGTCCGAGCGCGGCTGGCCGTCCCAGCCCAGCTGGACACCGCCCCCGCCCCGGCCCGGATGGGCGGCCCCGTACGGGAACGGCCAAGCCCCCTCCGGGACGGGCCAGACCCCGCCGGGAACGGACCAGGCGCCTTCAGGAATGGGATCCGAATGGCACGATCCGAGCAGCTGGGCCCAAGCCAGCTACGGGGACAAGGAGCAGCCGCCCAGCCCGCCGCCGCCCTACTCATCGGGCTCCTCCGGGCCCTACGGGTACGGGTCCTCCTACGGTCCGGGGGCGGGCGCCGGCTGGAGCCCTCCCCCTCCCCCGCCTCCGTGGGGCGCCGGACCCTACGGGTGGGGCGGCAACGATCCCGGGGACGGGGGGTGGAGCTACGGCTGGACCCCGGCGCGGCCGGGCCGCACCCTGCCCACTGCGGTCACCGCCCTGCTCCTGGTGGTCGCCGTCCTGGTCGGCCTGGGAATCGGCCACGGAGTGTGGCGCTCGGCCCACAGCGCGGTGTCGACCAACCCGGGGAGCTCCCAGCTGCCCAACAACGGGGGCGACGGCGGGAGTGGTTCCAATCCCTTCGGTGACGGCGGCACGGGTACCGGCAACGGGTCCAGCTCCGGTGCGCTCAGCGGGGCCGCTGCAGTCGTGGCCAACGAGCTGGTGGACATCAACACCGCCCTCAGCTACCAGAACGGGGCGGCGGCCGGCACCGGCATCGTGCTCACCTCCGATGGTTACGTCCTGACGAACAACCACGTGATCTCCGGCGCCACCGCCATCCGGGCCACCGACGTCGGCAATGGCCAGACCTACACCGCCACAGTGGTCGGCTACGACCGCACCCACGACATCGCGGTGATCAAGCTCGACAACGCTTCGGGCCTCAAGGCGGCCAAGCTCGGCGACTCCAACCAGCTCACGGTGGGCGAGCGAGTGGTCGGCCTCGGCAACGCCGGCGGCGTGGGTGGCACGCCCAGCAGCGCGACCGGGCAGATAATCGGGCTCAACCAGTCCATCACCGCCCAGGACGAGAGCAACGGCACGAGCGAGAAGCTCACCGGGCTGATCGAGACCGACGCCAATATCCAGCCGGGCGACTCGGGGGGGCCGCTGATCGACGCGGCGGGCGAGGTCATCGGCCTCGACACCGCCGCCTCCACCGGGTTCTCCTTCCAGACCGAGGGCAACCAGGGCTTCGCCATACCTGCCAACGAGGCGAC
>JAFAWZ010000182.1 GCA_019241495.1 Acidimicrobiales bacterium
CTCGGCCTGGTCACCACCCGCCGGGAAGGCAACTTCATCTTCTACTCCTGCGACCACCCCCAAGTCCGGGCGCTGGTCCGCGAAGCCCTCTCCTACGCCCAACGCACCCGGCGAACCCGACAGAAGAAGGACAAGCAGGCAAAGCAATGAGCGACCCCGCTGAGAGCACCCAGCCATCTCCTGCCGGTCACCACCACGATGGCGGCCACCACCACGATGGTCCGCTCCAACCCGGCAAAGCCGGCCGGGTGGTACGGCTGAGGCACCGCATCCGACCCCACAGCCACGATCACATCCAGTCCATCGACGTCGAACTGGAAGCCAGCAAGGCAGGGATGACAGCGCTGGCCGTCAGTTCCGCCGGACTTCTGATCGCCGCCAGTGTCGAACTGGCCATCTACGCGGCCAGCCAATCGGTCGGGCTGCTCGCCGACACCATCCACAACTTCGCCGACGCCCTCACTGCTGTCCCGATCGGGGTCGCCTTCCTACTGGCCCGGCGCGGCCCGACGCGTCGTTTCACGTACGGATACGGACGAGGCGAAGATCTCGCCGGCATGGCCGTCGTCATGGTCATGGCACTCTCAGCCGGAATGGCCAGCTGGCAAGCCGTCGAGCGGCTAATCCACCCCCACCCAGTCGGACACGTCCCCTGGGTAGCCGCGGCCGCGGCGGTGGGGTTCTTGGGAAACGAACTCGCCGCCCGCTACCGCACCCGGGTCGGCAGCCGAATCGGGTCCGCCGCGTTGATAGCCGACGGCCGCCACGCTCGAACCGACGGATATACCAGCCTCGCCGTCATGGCCGGCGCGGCCGGTGTCGCCCTGGGCTGGCGTCAAGCTGATCCGATCGTCGGCCTGGCCATCACCATCGCGATCCTCAGCGTCCTCAGACATGCCGCCCAAGACGTTCTCGTCCGCTTGCTCGACGGCGTCGACCCCGACCTGGTGGCCCAAATCGAACAACGAGCGGCCGCGATCGACGGTGTCCAACACGTCGGCAATGTCCGGCCGCGCTGGGTCGGCCGCCAACTGCGGGCCGAGATCATTATCGTCGTCGACCAAGACCTGCCGGTTCAACGCGCCCACCAGATCGGCCACGCGGTGCATGACGACCTGCTCCAACACATCCCGCGACTTACTGACACCACCATCCACACCGACCCCTGCGGCCACGACGGCACAGACCGCCACGCTCCCCGCGCCGACCGCGGCCTGGCCCCATCCCGGCTGTAAACGCCGACTTGGTGGCCGATCACTCTGCGCTGGGGCCGCGGAGTCGCGTTCTTCCCACGGACCCTCCCGCGGTCACTGACTCTAGAACGCGAACGCCGTCCCACACTGTGGGCGAGTGGCAGCCAGTTGCGGCTGATGTCGGCCCGCCGGGGACACGCTGGGAGTTCGCTGCCTGCGAGTATCGAGCCGAAGAGCGGGTTCCGGCGGTTGTTCACTCCGTGGCGATACTTCAGCCCTCTCGAAGGTCGGAGCCGTGCGTCAACACGATGCTCATCGTGACCGCCCCGCAGGCCACGGCAATGGCGGCAACCGGGTCGATCCACCACCAGTCGAAGGCTTTGTCGAGGGTCGTCCCCAGCAGCGCGACGGAGGCCAGCGCTGCTCCTGTAGCTGATACCCATCCGTCGGCGCTGAGGGCGCGGCTGGGAATATGTCGAGCGATCCGTCGCTTTCGGAGCGCCAGCGCCGCCAGGACCACTACCGATACTGCGGCCAAAGCGATGCCGGGCAAAAGCGGGCGGTCTTTGACGGTTCCGTGTAGGCGGTAGGCGCTGTCGGCGATAGTGGCCGCACCCACCGCGGCCATTCCGGCACTGACCACGAACAGCGTCACTCGCTCGTGTCGCTGAGAGATCACTTCATGACGGATCGCATGCCTGAAGTGAACTATCAGAGTCGCCGAACCCACAGCATCAAGAAGGCCGACAACCCCGAATACCGCCAGGGAAAGAGTGGTTCCGATAACGCCGATCACGATCGCGCCCGACCCCGCCGCCATCGCCCACAGCAGCGAATAGAACGAGATCCGAAGTCCTTGCTGGACCCCTGCACCGATCAGCCGTCCGGATGAGCCGAAAGCCATGTCTCCTCCTGGAGATCACCGCCGACCAGACTTCCCGGCACACCTGAAGACTTTTCCGCCCGATATTTGCATACAACCGGCCGACCTGGCTTCACCGACGCTGAACCACCCCCGACGTGGCGGACTCGCCCAGGCGCAGCTCGGCATGGACACGAGCTGCCCCGTAGCCGCTCCGGCTGACCCGGTGGATTTCGACGATCCGCTCGGTCAGGTCCACGTCGGCAGCGGCGCGGGCCGCCGGGAGCGACTGACGGCAGCGCCAGTCACGGAAACCCCGAGGCGGTCACCTTCAATGTTCGGCATCACACTCCCACCGGAGCGGCTCCAGCCATTTGGGAGTCGACGAGGTGCTGGCTCTACGGTTTGCGGGCCACGATCCGGCAGGGCACCTCGCTCTTCTCGTCGAGGTGGTAGCTGGCGCAGACCCGGTGATAGCCGTCGGCAACCCAGGCCGGTGTGCCCTGGATGACCAGCACGGGGGACAGCCTCTCGCCCCGCTTCACCTTCTCCAGGTCGGATACGACCTCGGAGTCTTCCGAGCCGAGCAGTGGAAGGTTGGCAGCTCGCAGAATGTCTTTGGCCGCGAAATGCTGCAGAGACTTCTTCTTGCGTAGGGCCTTGACCAGCTTCGCTGCCCCGGACGCTCCGACCAACAACGACAGATACGACTCAGCCGCCGGGTAGTCCTGCGCTTCGGGCTCTTTCTTCCAGTGCTCGCCGACCACCGACCCCTCCTATCATCGACACCTGGTCACTTCCTTGGGCTCCGACGCTACTCCCCGGCCCGTTTCGATCCGACAGCTACTCTTCGCTTCCGGACCCTTCCAGGACCGAAACAGACCTACCCTGAACGGGGAGCGCATGCAGCCGTCGCCGCGGTACGAACCTCAGCTCCTCCTCCTCCAGGAGCCGGCCGGTTTGCACACGCCCTGGACCGCGGACTTCCATGATCTCGCCTACGAGTGGCGGCGCCTCTTCTCCGAAGCCTTGGGCACCTTCTTCCTCGTTCTCGTCGCCGCCGGAGGCGCCGTGGTCAACGCCCGCAGCCACGGACAGGTCCCCCTCGACGCCCGCGTCGTCGCTCCCGGCCTGATGGTCATGGCGGTCATCTACTTCATGGGCACCATCAGCGGAGCCCACCTCAACCCGGCCGTCACCATCGCCTTCGCCCTGCGACGGAACTTCCCCTGGAGACGAGTGCCCGGATACCTGATCGCCCAACTGGCCGGCAGCCTGGCCGCCGCAGGCTTCCTGCGAGCCACCTTCGGCAACGTAGGGCACCTCGGCGCCACCGAGCCCGGTCTTGGAATCAGCGCCGCCACCACCACCCTGATCGAGGTCGTGCTCACCGTCGGGCTGGTCAGTGTGATCCTCGGCACCGCCTCGGGTGCCCGCAATATCGGCGCCAACGCCGCCATCGCAGTGGCTGGCTACATAGCGCTCGCCGGCCTGTGGGCGGCGCCGGTCTCAGGGGCGTCGATGAACCCCGCGCGCTCCCTCGGCCCCGCTCTCATCGGCGGTCACTGGCATGACTGGTGGGCCTACCTGATCGGCCCCACAGCCGGTGCGGGCATCGCGGTCGGCTTCGCCTGGATCCTGCGCGGAGCACCCAGCCCGGCAGCCAACCAAGCAGCCCAAGGGACCGGTCCCACCCAACACCAATAGGCGGACCTCCCTATCCACCACCCGGAGCGTTGTCTAAACCGCCAGCGCGACGCTCGATCAGTGAGCGGGCGGCCCCAAACAAATGCCAGATACTCCCGAGAATGGGAAACCCCTAGCCAGTCATCCATGAGCGCAAGCTGGCGGTTGTTAGACGGCACGGGCCGCGCCCCCCTACCTCTTCCAGGACGCCCGCCCGTACCAGGTCGAGTAGCTCGACTTTGCCTCGTTCGGTGAATCTGACGATGTCGCCAAGCCGTACGGCGGTGGGTTCTTCTGCCACCGTGTCCTGATGCTCGATCCGGTAACGCTCCACCGATTCGCGGGGTAACGAATCTGGCGGTACTGCCGTCGGTCTCGGGATCCACCATGAGTTGGCCACGTTTGACCATCAAACCGATGGTGCTCACCGCCAAGTTGAGCTGGGTGGCGGCCGCCGCCAGCTTCATCGACCTGCGGTGCAGAGCCCGCACTCGACCATGCTCGTCTCGTAACCGCTGTCCCGTCTCGACCGAGATCTCGAACTGACGGCTGGCGGGATGGCGATCCAGCTGCAGGCGGAGGCGTCGGGCGGTCTGATAAAGGTCGTGGTATCGAACGCCGAGCTGGTCGGCCAGGTCAGGGAGCAGCACCCGGTCGCGGAGACGGTCGCGTAGCACCAGGACCGCGCTGAGCCGGGTCCATCGTCGTTCGATGCCGTCGCCGTCAGCGACGATGATGCAGGTCAAAGTGCCGTCGCGCATCCAACCCCTTGCCGTGGTGCGGCCGATCCCAAGCTCCGCGGCCACCCGCAGGGTGTCGCACAGCGGATCATCGACACTGTCGGGATCGACCATCCAGCCGGCCGCCCCGAGCGTGGCATCGACATGGGCGGCCCGCTCGAAGTAACGGTTGGAGTGGCCCCAGCGGACCCGTCGAGTCGTGGGGACGATCAAGGAACCGATCGAACCTCTGATCATCTCCTCCAGGACTTGGGCGACTTTTTCAAGCGGGGTGAGCTCAGGATGGTCAAGGGTGTAAACCCGGCCGTAGACGTCGTCGGCGGCCCGGTGGCCCATGAAGCGGCGGCGGACGGCGTCCTCGATGCCGGGCTGCCACGCCAGATCGGTAGCAACGCTCTTACGCAGTAGGTGCGGTACTACCGGGAAGCCAAGATCGTCGGCACCGAGCCCCTCGGCCGCTGCCGCGCCCACGAACGCCTCCCGGAAGCTCAACTGTCCCGCTTCGTCACCGTGGCGCAGACCGGGTACCAGCCGGGCCATCTCCTCCACGTCTCCGTTATCAGGGTCCACATGAAACGCCTCTAACACCACCCTCAACAGGTCCATCATCGCTGGCGGTACGACCAACACCCGTGACGACGCCTCCGTCTTGGTTGACTCCTTGTGGCTCACCGTTACCACCCGGCCCTCGTCGTCGCGGACCCGGAACAGTCGTCCTCCCTGGCTTCTCACCAGCAGCAGACCCCTATCGCCCAGATCGACCACGTCATCGACCAGCACCCCGAACGCTTCGGATCCGCAATCCCATCACCCGCTGCAACCACAGCACCAGCTGATGCACCGGGTGCAGATGGGCCGCGATCCGGGCGCACTCCGAGAAGCTCAACGGTCGAAGCTGTGACACCGGCCGCCGGGCCCGGGCCACCGCCGGCTCCGGTCTCGGCGCATCCAGCCCCTCCGTCGGGTCGAACCCAGCCGAAACGATCCCGTTCGCACGGGAGAACGCCAAAACCCGGCGCAACACCCACAACCCATCGGCCACCACCGGCTGAGACAACCCGACGCGCCGCTCCCACTTCGATCTCCTCACCGCCACAGCGGTCGCCTCTGGAATACGAACCCGCCCATCCGAGTCCCGATAGGCGCCGACCAGCTCGCCGTCACGCCACCGTCGCCGAACCGTCGACACGCTCACCCGCGCCGCCACCTCCCGCACATACAGCTCCCGCGCCTCCCCTAACGCAAACAGCACCGGCTCGGCGGGAGCGGGCGCTGCCTGCTCGCCTAGGCGGCGACCCACCAGATGCAGCAGCCAGTCGTGCACCATGAAGTAGCTGATGTCGCCCACAGTCGTGGTCTTCGGAGCGAACCACGGCAAGACGTAGCCGTCCAGAATCCGGCGGACATGCTTCGCTCGGTCTGGCCCCGCACGCCGCAGATCGTCATACGCAGCCGTCACCCACATCCGCGCCACCGACTCCACATCGGCCCTGAACCCCAACCCGGCCGACGAGAAACCTGGACTCGGAAAAGGCGTGCTGGACGGTTCGTGTGCGCTGGCCATGCGACCAGCGTGGCCAAAACCCCTAGTCGCAGGCAGATCGACGAGAACGCGGGTCTCGGAAAGGGTCCTGCGGCTTGCCGACCCGCCGGCCGAGTCATCAAGTTCGTAACTCGGCCGTCGAGAGTTCAGCTAGTGGCGGGGGTAACCGCTGGTCAGCATGGGCGTGCATACGCACGGCCATGGCGCGCGCCTGCTCAATGTCGGGTACGTCCGCTCCGTCTGCCCGAGAAATGCGCCTCCCCACCCAAGAGACTCACGGAGAGCCTGACCTTCGGTTTAGCCCCGATCGTTCATGAGAATGCTGGTGAGGCTCGGCAGCGATTGTGGTGATCGCCGCTGATGTGTCTCGCGATCATTGCGGGTCTGTGGCGGCTGTTCGGATGGTCATTTGGGGCCAAGTTGGGGGTTCGGATCGTGGCCGGGGCGTGGTGGAGCAACGCTGGAGGGCTGGATCGGGTGGGAGCGGCCCTGTGTCAGGCGATGAGCTCGATGCGGTGGTAGGCATCGAGCACGGTGGCAGCGGTGGGCCAGCCATCGAGGACGCGCATGATCTGGCGGCGGGCTCGGCGGACGATCCGGGCCGGGGTGTGCCACAGGGCCCAGCGCAGGGTCTTGGGCTCGGCCGCGGCGAGGGGTCCGGTGAGGCAGAGCTGCTGGAACCAGCGGACGAGGGCGTCGGCCATGCAGACGACAGCCAGCCAGGCGGAGTTGGCGTCGAAGTCGCAGAAGGGGAAACGGTTGGCCGCGGAATCCTTGAGGCGGCGGATGTTGTCTTCGACATGGGCGTGGACGCGCATGTGACGGTCGAGTTCGACGGGGTCGCCGTCAGAGTCGGTGTAGTGGCCCCAGTAGCGGTAGCACTCGGAGGGGAACAGGGACTGCTGGGCTCCTGGATGCAGCGGTTCGCGTCGGATGATCAGCCTGGTTCCCGGCGGCCAGTCCGCCAGGTCGACCAGCCCAGTGACCTCCACGACCGCCGCGCCCGGTCGGGCTTCGCCGTTCTGGCGGACGGCCGGCTGCCATAGATCACTGTCGTAGGCGACCCGGCTGATCGCCGAGTGGATCTGCTCGTTCGAGCGGGCCACCGCGGCGAAACCGACGTTACGGGCCCGAGCTGCCAGGGCGAAGGTTCTTCCCGCCGCGGAATCGGAACGCACCTGAACATTGCGGCGGGCCAGGGCTGGGTCGTCACCGACACGATGCCCGACGGCGATCTCCGCAGGGAGGCCGTCGATCGCCTGGTCCAGGACGCCGATGAGGTCGACCACGTTGTTGGCGCCGGCGTTCCCCGGCCGCAGCCGGACCGCCAGGGCCTCACCGGTGGCATCAGCGAAGCAGTAGACGGGATGGAACCCGAACCCGCCCTTATACGTCGGCCCCGTCAGCTTCTTGTTCTCGGAGCGGATCTCATGAAGCGAGCTGTCGATATCCAACACCACCCGGCCGTCGCCGGTAGTGGCCGCCGCCCGGGACCACACTTCGCTGCGACCCTGGGCCATCGCCTGCCACAGGCCGGCCACCGTTGCCGGCTCGAGCTGGAAGAACGTCCGATACAAAGTGGAGTCCGACGGCACCTCGCCGAACAGGGCCGGCTGGGCCCGCAGCTTCTCGATATCGCTGCACGCCTCGCCGCCACCAGCCATCATCAACATCGCTTGGACCAGCACCTTCCCCCGGTCATGGACCGGGAGCCGTTCCGACATGACCGGGATCCGAGCCGACAACAAATCGGCCAGACCCAACCGGTCGGCAAAACGGCCAAGAGCGTGCAACCCGACATGGGCCACCACCCCATCGCCGCCGGTCTCCACCCCCAACCGGGTCGTGCTGGTAGCGTTCACCTCAGAGATGCCCTCCTGACTCGGGACCTGCTGTTCTCGACAAAAGCAGTTTCCCTTGCCAGGAGGGCGTTTTCGCGGACCCCCGACCCTCAGATCACATGGCGACGTGAACGATCGGGGTTAGTCGTCCGACAATCTTGACTCAACGGGCCGTGGCTGCGACCGCCGACAGGAGGCCTCCGAAATTGGGTATTTGACGACTTCCCGCACCCGGCGAACGAGTGCGGAACAAGCGACGGGCAAGCTCGCCGGGTCGCTGACTGATCCGAGCGGCCGCTTACCATCGGTAGAAGTGGTGCCGCCCGGCTGTCTCGCCTCGCCCCAAGCCCACTCCGACCAGCCAGGCGACGAACAGGATGACCGCTGCGATCCACAGCAGGTGGACTGCGAAACCCAGACCGGCGAACAGCAGCACGAGTAGGAGCGCCAGCAATACGAGCATGAGATCCTCCAGAATGGCGACAACAACTGAGAGAGCTATACCTCAGCGAGGTTGCTCTCAAACGGCGCGGTGTAACTCTGCGGCAGGGAGCGGGAGCATTGGTTCGCTCACCCGAGCTGCCAGTCATCCCGGGGCCGGCTGGATCGACCGTGCGGTGAAGGCTCGGATCGACTTTGGGTAGATGTATGTCGCGTCGTGGGTGTACCAGGAGGTGCCAAAATGCCCCAGTCGAGCTGGAGCGGTAAGCGGGAACGTCAATATGACCACATCGTGGAGGGCCCGAAGACCAAGGCCGGTCTGCGAAGGAGGCCAAGTCGATCGCGGCCCGCATGGTCAACAAGGAGCGGGCCCGCCATGCCGAGTCAAACACTGCCATCCGTGCTTCGATCGACGACATTTCCTCAGGCCGACGGGGCGGGCTTCGCTCACACTCGGGTCCGGGAGGACCGACTTTCACGCAGCTGTACAACGAGGCCAAGCGACGGCGCGTAGTGGGCCGGTCCCACATGAACAAGGCCCAGCTGGCTCGCGCCCTGGGCCGCTAGAGAGGCCCAGTTGCCGTGGCCCGTGTGCATGAGACGTGCCGGTCGCCGGATCCCCTTCCCTAGGGCCGTACAGGGGCTGGACGTTCTCGTGAACGGGTAGGACAGGCCCATGGCCGACGCGGTGCATACCTGGGTCGCAACCCCAGCGGCCGCGACCTCGACAACGCACCACCCCGCCGCGATCTCGCGACCGGCGAACGCGACCTGATCGAACGGCTTGCCTTGGGCATCCGGATCGAGCCGTTCGCGAGCTCTGCACTGACCGACGCGGCGAATGCGGGTCCTGATCGCAAACGACGACTACATCAAAAGCCATGACTCTCGGCGCCGGTCGAGCTGGCAGTCGCAGCCCGTCATCAGGTCACCGTCGCCTCCCCACGAGGAGGGCACGGATCCGACACGACCCTCTCGGCTCGTCCACCAAGCGGCCGGCTCCTGCTGCACCATCGGCAATTGATCGAGCTCCCCGGCGTTCTGGCAACACCCGCGAGACTACGCCCCAGCACGCCCAGCCGCTGCCTGCGCAGCCCGGCCACGAGTGTCGTGGTCGGGATGCCGTTCGCGGGGCCAGTTTGGCTCGATTATGGGTAGGGCTTCGTCATGGTGAGACAGCGACGTGCGAGCGAGGTCACAAATCCTGACCGACCCGAGATCGAACGCCAAGGCCGCGCCGTTTTCTGGATGACCCTGGCGGTTGGGATCACCATCGTAGTAATAGGCGTGGTGCTGGCCGTCACCCTCTGAGGCCGCAGGTGACGCCCCGCTGTTCGAGTTTTGTGGCCAATGGGGCTGGGAAGGACAACTATCGCAAACAAAGAGTCCGGAGGTCTAGTTGATGAGCGCAGCCGACAAAGCAAAGGACAAGGCCGAAAGCGCCAAGGGCAAGGCAAAGGAGGCGATCGTTCGATCGATAGATGACCCGGTTCTGACCGAAGAAGGGAAAGGAGACCAGGTTTCAGGCGATCTCAAGCAAGCCGGCGAGAAAGTCAAGGATGCCTTCAAACACTGACGGCGCACTGTGCCTGTGACGTGGAAGGGTTGTCAGTCTGCCCCGACTGGCACCAGGTCTGGATCCCCTCGGCCGCCAGCGCGGCGGTGCAGTGATATCACCGCCGGGATCAGGGCCAGCCACAGGTTGAACATGCGATAGGTGATTAGGGCCAGGATCGAAGATGCTAGCGGGAACCCAACCCAGTTGAGAGCGAATGGCATGAGTGCCTCGATGACTCCTGCCCCCGATAGCGGAAGGCTTCGCCGGGCCGGGGCGTACCCGGTGGCATAGCCAACCATCATCACTGCTACCGCGCCCCGCCGGTGAGCGAACACGTCGATGCAGCCGCCGAGAGCGAGGATCTCCGCCGCCCAGTAGATGAGCATGACCATCAACGCCTCCGGGGCGTGTCGCGCAGAGCGGATTAATCGAGCAGATCTTCAATAGCATCCAGCCAGCGGCGGACGGGCCTCGACCAACTGCCCGGGTGGCCGTCTCTCCGCCACTTGACCAGAAGGGCCACCGTGACCAACCCCCCTGCCGGAACGCCAATCACCCAGGACGGCAGCAACCCAGCCTGGGCCTTTATGCCCTGGGCCATCATGTAGATAGCCGCGAGAAGTACCGGCGGGGCCAACACCGTGTACTCCAACATTCCTAGGATCCGCATCCTTCGCTCGGCGTCCGCCCGGGACAAGCCCCGCCGAGTCAGTTCCTCGACGTCAAGGGAGAAGCCGCCTCTGGGGCTGACCGGCCCGAACCCGGTAACAACCAGCTCGAGCGCATCAACGAAGGAAAAATCGCATCCCTGCTCCAGCCCACCACCCGGTAGGCGACCGTATAACCGACAGGGCTGACCGCCACCGCCACCATCAGAACGAAGACCCCAATCGGCGTCAATCGCGGCCCGCTCCACACCGGCCCAACCCACATCGGCGGTGATCCCAGCCAAGGCCGCACGAGACAAGATCGAGCCGACGGCTAAGTACACGATAAGTGAACTCGGACCGAGATCCCTGGCCTCACCCTCCAAGTACCCGCGCACATAATGATCGCTCACAATCGGATTCCTACCCATGTGGCCGGGTTGCTAGGGCCACACGCTGAGCCACGCTGTCGCCATCTGGCCGGTGCTGGGCATCGTCCCTAACCCGTAGCCCTTCTCCTCGGCAGGGAGACGCGGATTCAATCGCCTGCAGTGGCGACCATCCCTCGAGCAGAAAGGCGGATTCAGACGGCGACGCCGGACCCCTCCCATCGCCAGCTCAGGTCGGAGACATCATCGACAAGAACGGCTCCAGACCGTGGTCATGCCCCAGGTTGACAGCCGTTCAAGGACGCTAAAGCGGAGGCCATCGGTCCTCTCGACCAAAAGAACGACCAAGCACCCAGTGGGTCTTCTGTTCACGACCGAAGTGCAAGGGAACATCACCGAGTTTCGGTGTCGCACTGAGCGAGCGAGCCCACGGAATTACCCATATCGCTAAACGGGCAATATCTCGGTACAGCATTGCACTGCATGGTCTCCTGGTCAATCGCTTGACAACGGCAGTTTTTCGCCCAATGCGTGGGCAATAGAGCTTGCCTGCTCGTGAGTAGCCGTCTTGGCTTTCTCTACAACTTCCTGAACATCAGGTCTCCCGGCTAGCTGCCGAACCTTGGCGTCTAGACGCTGATACGGCTCTCTTCCAGCTCGCGACCCCAACACGAACCCGATAGCCCCGCCCAGCACGAGCGCAAGCTTCTTCATTCACCCTCCTTCGCAGTTACTACAACCAGTACCCAAAACGCGTGATCGAACACGCGGAAGCCGAGATAGACAGAACTTCGCTCCGGCGAACCCCGACCTCTCTGAACAGTGCGGCAACCCCCGGCTGGCTCGGGGTCCCAGCGGCTCAGTCTTTGACCACCTGGTAGATGCCGTAGATGACGCCTGGCACGTGGCCGAGGAGCTGCAGCAAAAATGCCCATAGGACCTTTATCGAAGGTCCTTCCTTGATCAGCACAGCGAGGAAGGGAAGAACAAGGCACAACAGGACGAGCAGCACCTTCACCATCTCACGTTCTCCTTTCCTCCTGGACCGCTGTGAAACCGACGGTTCTCCTACCCGTTCTCCGGAAACGATATGCCGAGCCCGGCGGAACACCTTCCGGTTGTGCGACGCGGAGGCTGGGAGGGAAGACCATCTCAGAGTCGGCGCAAGCGCCAGAGAACGCTGGCGAGGACCACGCTGACAAGCGAAACGACCAGCCCGATGATCCATCCAGCCACGTCGCTGCTGTGCAGGATCGCCCCTACAGCAGTGCCAATGCCTACAACACCGCCTGTGGCTATAAGGCGGACCAAGACCGACTCGGCGTTCGCCCTGGGCGGGTTGGCCTGGGAGAAAACCTGCTCCGCCTCTCTCCTCTCCGCTCACGCTCGATCTTCGACTGTCGTCACCCACGGTCGGTTCTGACATCTCCAACTCCTGGCGAGCCGGTGGGACCCGGCTCGGTCTCCCTTTTCCTTCCCGTATGCCCTCGTGGCTAATCCCCACGACGGTGCTCCTGGCCGCGACATCGAGGTTTTGGAACGTAAATGGCCTGACGATCGTCTCGAGGACACAAGATATGTGGCGGGGGGTCGCATTCAGCGGAGCATGGTCCTCGTGGGCGACGAAACAGCTGGCAGTCGGGCTGTGCATATGCAGTCGCCTAGGCGTTGCATTGCTCGATGTGGGCGTCCGGCTCGGGAGTCCCCAGTAACGCGAGTAGGGCGGGCCGCAGAGGCCGACCTTCGGGTTGCGCCCCAACGACCACCCCTTCCGCCACTGAGTCACTTGGCAGTTCAAGGATGGCGGCTACTGCAAGCCCAGCTTTTGGGAGAGGGGTAGGCCGACCATCTGCACCCCGAACTCCTGGTTCAGCTTCTCCATGGCTGCAGGCTCGGGGATGCTGTCGCCGATCAGTTGTTGGATGTACTGGTCGAAGCCGATGCCTGGGGTCATGAAGTTAACCATGTGGGCAGCTCGGTTGGCTTGGGTGTTGGTGAAAGTGTGGGGGACGCCGGGGGCGGCCGAGGCGAA
>JAFAWZ010000194.1 GCA_019241495.1 Acidimicrobiales bacterium
CATCCGGGAACGTCAGGTGCTGTTGGTGAATCTGGCGGCCGGGTCGATCGGGGGCGAGGCCGCCTACCTGCTTGGCGCTCTCCTGGTGGCTGGGTTGTGGGACGCCGTGACCGCCCGGGCCACCATGCCTTCGGGGCAGCGGACGCCGGTGATGGCAGTGCTCGACGAGTTCCAACACGTCGTCGCCCTGCCCACCCCGGTGGAGACAATCCTGGCTGAGGCCCGCTCCTACAAGCTGGGCCTGACCCTGGCCCACCAACACCTCGGCCAGCTGACCATGGAGTTGCGCCGGGCGGTGCTTGCCAACGCCCGCAGCCGAGTGGTCTTCCAGGCCTCCCAAGACGACGCCACTGTCTTCGCCCGAGAACTCGGCAGCGGTTTGACCGCTGAGGACCTGATGGGCCTACCGGCCTATGAGGCCGTGGCCAAGCTGTTCGCCGCTGGTGAGGTCCAACCACCGACCACCATCAGGACAGCGGCGTTGGGGCCGGCCCGCCATCACGCCGACTGGCTGCGAAAAAGGTCGCAAGCCCGGTGGGGCAAGCCGCGATCGGAGGTGGAGGCCGAACTGGTCGAGCGTCGTCACGGTCACCAGCAGCCCAGCCCGAAGGTGGGAAGACGGCCCAGGAGCCAGTTATGAGCCACCAACCGGTGTCCGTTCGGTCGTCCGTTCGAGTGACGAACCACGCCCAATCCAACCTGGCCAAGACGCCCAGAGAAGGGGATAACCGCGACGACGGTACGTCCATCCACTCCCCTCTCCGTCGGGTGCGGCCCGCCACTGCCGAAACAATCATCGAGGCCCTGAACGACCAGGAGCGGGCCTTGGTGGCCGACGTGGGCCGCCTGCGGGTGGTCAGCGGCGGCCAACTGGGGCGCCTCCACTTTCCGAGCACCATCTCCGGGAAACGCCAGGCCCGTCGAGTGCTCCAACACCTGGTCCACCAACGCGTCTTGACCCGTCTGGGCCGGACCATCGGGGGGAAGTCGGCGGGGAGCACCGGCTTCGTATACAGCCTGGACGTTGTCGGCCAACGGCTGCTCGATCCCCTCTCCCCGGTCCGCCGACCATGGCTACCCAGCCACGCATTCGTGAAGCACGCCGTGATGGTGGCCGAGTGCTACACCCAGCTCCGCGAGACCGAACAGCAAGGAGCAATCGAGCTGCTGGACTTCGATGCCGAGCCGGCCTGCTGGCGACCCTTCGTTGACAGAAGGGGTGCCCACCGGATCCTGAAGCCGGACTCTTTCGTGCGGGTCGGGGTGGGCGAGTTCGAAGACCTGTGGTACCTGGAGTGCGACGGGGCCACCGAAGACCTGCCCCGCATCGCCCGCAAGAACCAGGCCTACATCGGCTACTGGCAGACGGGCAAGGAGGCCGTCTACCCCAAAGTGCTATGGGTGGCCAGCCGGGCCGGCCGAGCCAACGCCCTGGCCGCCTGCGCCAGCGAGCTGCCCGACGAGCACCAACGGCTGTTCGCCGTCTGCGACCTGAACAGCTTCGTCGGCATCGTCACCGGCGCAGGGGAGGAAGGAAAGCAAAGCAATGAATGAAAGGAGAAATCAACCATGGAAGGAGAACCACAACAACAAAAACAAACACAAGAAGATCATCGCGACGCCGCAGTCAACGGGCCTGACGCGGAACAACGCGAAAGACAAGAGGCGATCACCCCTCGGATCTACGTCGCCTCGCTCGCTGACTACAACGCCGGCCGGCTGCACGGCGCCTGGATCGATGCCGCCCAAGACCCTGACGAGCTGCACGGACAAATCAGCAGCATGCTGGACGACTCGCCCGAGCCGTATGCGGAGGAGTGGGCCATCCACGACTTCGAAGGCTTCAACGGCCTGCATCTCGGGGAGTGGGAGAACCTGGAGCACGTCTCCCGGGTGGCCAACGGGATCGTCGAGCATGGTGTGGCCTTCGCTCACTGGGCGACGCTCGTCGAAAGCGACGAAGACCTCGAACACTTCGAGGACGCCTACCTCGGACGGTGGGACAGCCTCACGGAGTTCGCCGAGAACATCTTCAGCGACCTCGGGCTGGATCAGGAGATCGACGCCCATGTGCCCGAGTACCTACAACCGTACGTCAAACTCGATGCCGAAGGTTACGGCCGGGACATGGCGCTCTCTGGAGAGATCGCGGCCATCGAGGCCGAGGAGGGCGGGGTGTATGTCTTTCGCGGCCAGTGGTGAACTACTGCAACTGGCTCCGCCGCACGTCGGCGCCTACCGACGGGCCAGTCCTACCGGTGGTCCCAGATGGGAGCTGCCTCGACGACAGATCTTCGTTGGCGACGCTCTGTTCCGGCTGTTGCAACTGCCTGACGCCTCGGTCGACTGCTGTATTACGTCGCCGCCGTTCTTCCAGTTG
>JAFAWZ010000253.1 GCA_019241495.1 Acidimicrobiales bacterium
ATGACTACCGACACGGCGGCCAAGACGGCGGTGCAGAATGCCGGAAGGGCCCGGGTGGTCGGGGTGGCCAAAGGGGTGGGGATGGTCGAACCGGACATGGCCACCATGCTGGCCTTTGCCTTCACAGACGCCGAGGTGGACGCCCCGACGCTCGACCGGCTGTGGCGGCGAGCCGTCGACGACACGTTCAACTGTTTGAGTGTCGACACCGACACCTCCACATCCGACACAGCGGTGGTCCTGGCCAACGGGGCCGCGGGGCCGGTCGCTGAAGCCGAGCTCAGCACCGCGCTGCGGGAAGTCTGTATGGACCTGACCCTCCAGCTGGCGCGCGACGGCGAGGGGGCCACCAAGCTGCTCACCGTGACCGTGCGGGCCGCCCGGGACCGGGCCCAGGCCAAGCGGGTGGCCAAGGAGATCGTCAACTCTCCTCTCGTCAAATCAGCCGTGCACGGCGCCGACCCCAACTGGGGCCGTGTCGCCATGGCCATCGGCAAATGCCAAGACGACACCGACATCGACCAGGACCGAGTGGTGATCCACTTCGGAGAGGTGGAGGCCTACCCGGATCGCCCCGGCCCCGAAGGGTTGGCCGATCTGGCCCGGGTCATGTCCGCCGACCACGTCGACATCGACGTCGAGCTCGGCACAGGCGGGGCCGAAGCGACCGTCTACGGCTGTGACTTGAGCGCTGACTACGTCCGCATCAATGCCGACTACACGACCTGAAGCTGCCGCTAAGGCCCCGCCTTCGAACTACTTGGACGGCCGCGCCAAGTCTTCCCTTGGTGCTGCTCCCGTTTCGGCCTGCGGCTGTCCAAGTAGCTCTGTGACGGTCCCTATGCACCGACGTGGCTGCTCTGGCCCAACCCGCCCAACATCCCGGTGAAGAGCTGGGGCAGCTTGGACAAGTCGAGCGGGGTGGCCCCGGCCGGGACGGTGATGGGCTGAGGCGTCGAGATGTTCAGCTTCAGCGGAACCGGGAAAGGCACCTTGTTCTTGCCGGCGAACTGGTTGAGGTCGACATCCACCTCGTTCAGCTTGTTGTCCTGGACGAACAGGTGCAGCGTTACCGTTTGATTGGCCGGGACCTTGGTCTCGGCCTGCTTCAGGCTCCCGGATGCTTTGGTGCCGAGACCGCCGGGGATGAGGTCCAAGTCCTTCTGGAGAGCGGGGCCGAACTGGTTCAAGAAGCCGTGCACATTCAGCGTGACACCGTACTCCGTCTGGCCGTTCTGCGTGCCCAGGTTCCGGTAGTCGGCGTTGTTCTTGATGGAGCTGACGAAGTCCTTGCGCAGCGAGGTCACCAGGCTACGGATCTGGGTCTGGTTCGCCTGGTTGGCCGTGCCGTCGCCGAGTGAGGAGGCGTATTGGTTCAGGAGCCCGCTGAGCGACTTCAGGGCTGACTGGGGCACTTCGACCCACTTGCCCTGGCCGAGTGCCCCCAGGCCGGGTACGTAGGTGTCGGCCTTCTCGAGCCCGCTGGAGAAGGGCGCGGCCTTGCTCGGGTCCTGTCCCGAGACGGTCAACAACTGGGCCACGTCCACCCGGGCGTAGAGCGACTGCTGCACGTAGCGAACCTCGATGGGGATGTCATTGCCGATCTGCAAGCCGAAGTCCACGGCGGTGTCCGTGTCGGTAGATGCCTGGCGGCTGTTCAGGGGCTCCCCATGCCCGGTTTGCTCGGAGAAGAAGATCGATCCCGTCGCCAAGGCCTGGGCCTCGGCCGATGAGATCGGCGCCCCGCCTCCCTTGGTCGACAGCTGCTGGGCCTGGTTGGCTGTGATCCCCAGGGAGAGTCGCAGGCTCATCCCGGGCTGGCCTGCGACGCGAGAGATCGACTGGCTGATGGCCCGGCCGGTCGTCAGCCTGGAAACTGTCCCGCACGCCCCGACCGCCAAGGCGGCGCCGACTACCAACACCGTCGCCATACGCACCGTTCGGCGCCGGACCGCCGGATGGATGGGGTGCTGCATCTGTCCTCCGCTCTGGACTGGCTGGATTGGCTGGCTCAGGTGCCTGGCTCACGACCGATGTCGGGCTCTTATCGCCCTCTCATCTTCGACGGTATCACTGGGATGGGACAAAAGGGCATCGGATTCGTCGCTTTCGGCCCTCGCCGGCCGGGCCCAAATTCCGTCGTAGTCGGGTTGGCGTGGTCCCTTTGTCCGGTTAAGAAGAATCAGGCAAACGGTTAGGATTGCCGGACCATGCCGGACGAGCGTCCCCCCCGCCGCCGCGCCCTGCTTCTCGAGAACATCCACCCCGGAGCGGCCCCCCTCCTTCGTGAGGCCGGATTCGAGGTGGAGACGCGGAAGACGGCGCTGACCGAGAACGAGCTGGCCGACTGCATCGGCGAGATCGAGATCCTGGGCATTCGCTCGCGGACCCAGCTCAGCGCACCCGTCCTCGACAAGGGGCGAAACCTGATCGCGGTCGGTGCGTTCTGCATCGGGACCAACCAGATCGACTTGGCCGCCGCCAGCCGGCGCGGCATCGCCGTATTCAATGCCCCCTTCTCCAACACCCGATCCGTCGTGGAGCTCGTCATTGCCGAGATAATCGCCCTGACCCGGCATCTCACCGACAAGAACGGGGAGATGCACGCCGGGGTGTGGTCGAAGTCGGCGGCAGGAGCCCATGAGGTGCGGGGCCGGCGCCTGGGCATCGTGGGCTACGGGAACATCGGCTCTCAGTTGTCGGTACTGGCCGAAAACCTCGGGATGAGCGTGGCCTTCTACGACACCGCCGACCGCCTGGCCCTCGGCAACGCCCGCCCGATGGGGTCTCTCGACGAGCTCCTGGGGTGGGCCGACGTGGTCACTCTCCACGTGGACGGTCGCCCGGACAACCGCGGGCTTTTCGGCGAAGCCGAATTTGCTGCCATGAGGCCGGGAGCTTTGTTCTTGAACCTGAGCCGGGGTTTCGTGGTGGACCACGGCTCCCTCCGCGCCCACATAGAGAGCGGCCACATCGAGGGAGCCGCGGTGGACGTCTTCTTCGAGGAACCCTCCGGCAACAGCGAGGCGTTCAGCTCCCGGCTCCAGGGTCTTTCCAACGTGATACTCACCCCCCACATCGGGGGAAGCACCGAGGAGGCTCAAGTCGACATCGGGCAGTTCGTGGCCAAGAAGCTCGTCGAGTACGCCCGAGCTGGCAGCACCGCCCTGTCGGTCAACCTGCCGAACGTCGAGCTGGCCGGCCGGGCCGGGGCGCACGGCCTCGTGCACATCCACCGCAACACACCAGGCGTGTTGGCCGCCATAAACGCCATATTCGCTGACCACCGCATCAACATCGAGGGCCAGGCCCTCGGCACCCGGGGCGACATCGGTTACGTCATCACCGACATCGCCAGCGATTACACAGACGACATGCTGGCCCGGCTCGCCCACATGGACGAGACCATCCGCCTGCGACCGCTCTAGCTCGAGGCGCGCTCGAGCGCCCCGGCCAGATCGGCGAGCAGGTCCTCGATCGTCTCGATCCCCACTGACAGCCTGATCAGGCCGGGGTCGACCTGAAGGGGAGAGCCTGCTACCGAGGCGTGGGTCATCCGGTGCGGGTACTCGATCAACGATTCGACCGCCCCGAGGGACTCGGCCAGGGTAAAGATCTCCGTGGCACGGGCCACCTCCAGAGCGGCCTTCTCGCCGCCCCGCACCACGAACGAAACCATCCCCCCGAAGCCGCGCATCTGGCGGGCCGCCACGTCGTGGCCTGGATGCGAGCGGAGACCGGGATAGCGGACCCGCTCGACCGCCGGATGGCCGGCCAGCATGTCGGCCACGGCTGCCGCGTTGTGGCAGTGCCTATCCATACGCACCGCCAAGGTCTTCAGCCCGCGCAGCACGAGATAGCAGTCCATCGGACCCGGAACCGCTCCAGCGGCATTCTGGAAAAAGGACAACCGATTCGCCAGCTCGGGATCATCCAGGACCAGGAGCCCGCCGACTACATCGCTGTGACCCCCGAGGTACTTGGTCGCGGAGTGAACCACCACGTCCGCCCCGTAGCTGAGCGGGCGCTGGAGGTACGGGGTGGCGAAAGTGTTGTCCACTACCACGAGCGCCCCACGGGAGTGGGCGAAAGCGGCGACAGCTCCTATGTCCACTATCGACAGGAGCGGGTTGGTCGGGGTCTCGACCCACACCAACCGGGTTTCCGCCCGCCAGGCCGCCTCGAGCTCCGCGGTCGAGGTCAGGTCGGCCGGCGTGGATGACACACCCAGGGGGCCCCATACCCGGTCGATGAGCCTGAAGGTGCCGCCGTAGGCGTCGTTGGGGAGGATGACGTGATGACCCGGCGACAGGGTGCGCAGCAGGGCGTCCTCGGCGGCCAGCCCGCTCGCGTAGGCCAGACCGTGGGCTCCGCCTTCGAGGGATGCCAGGCACGTCTCGAGTGCCTGCCTGGTCGGATTGGCGCTGCGGGCATACTCGAATCCCCGATGCCGGCCGACCGCCTCTTGGGCGAAGGTGGTCGAGAACGACACGGGCGGCACCACTGCTCCGGTGGCGGGATCAGGGGGTTGCCCGGCGTGGATGGCGCGGGTCTCGAAACCGGGCTCGGGCACTAAGCGCCCGCCGCAGGACTACTTGGACTAAGAGGAGGCGGCGGCACTTGCGACGTGCCAGAGTTGCTGAGGCCCATCATGAGATGTTCGATCGAAAGAACAGTGCCGCCGCCTCCTCTTCGTTCACTCAATCCTGAGGCGGGCACTATCGCGGATATCCGGACAGGAAATCCAGCAGGTCGCTGCGGGTGATGATGCCGGTCGGGTGACCGTTGTCGACGACCAGCACGGCGGGGCTCTCCGACAGTTGGGCCGATGCCTCGTCGAGGGGCTCCCCCGTCCCCACCATGGGCAGGGCGCGGCCCATCACTGATGCGACCGGGGCCTCGAGCAGGCCGGCGTCGTCCACCAGGCGGCGGAGGAGGTCCCGGTCGGTGACTGTGCCTATCACCTCGGCCAGGGCCAGCGGTGGCTCGGCCTTCACCACCGGCATCTGGGATACGCCGTACTCGTGCAGGATGGCGATGGCATCGCGCACCTTCTCGTCGGGATGGACGTGCACGAGGGGAGGCAGGTGGTCCCGGGCCTTGGCGGCGAGCAGCTCACCGACCGTGTCACCTCCAGATCCGCTGGCCCGGAGGAATCCGTGGTCGGCCATCCAGCCGTCGTCGTAGACCTTCGACAGGTAGCCGCGGCCGGAGTCGGGCAGGATCACGACTATCACCGCATCGGGACCCGCGCCGCGCCCTACTTCCATGGCTGCCCATACTGCAGTGCCCCCGGAGCCGCCGATCAGGATGCCTTCCTCGCGAGTCACCCGCCGGGCGGTGAGGAAGCTGTCGCGATCCGACACCATCACTACCTGATCGGCGATCTGGCGATCGTACGCGCCGGGCCAGAAGTCCTCCCCGATCCCCTCGACG
>JAFAWZ010000162.1 GCA_019241495.1 Acidimicrobiales bacterium
TGGCGGGGGGCCTGATCCTTCTCGCCTTCGCGGATAACAACCGCGTCGGGTTCATCCTCGGCGGCACCGTGACGACCGCCATCGGGATACTTTTTCTGTCTCCTCTTGCGATCCGGATCCTCGCAAGTGCCGCCGGCCGGACCCCAATCGCCGTCCGGTTGGCGCTGCGGGACCTGGCCCGCTACCAGGCCCGGTCGGGCGCGGCGCTCGGTGCGGTGACATTGTCGATCGGCATCGCCGCCACGATTGCCATCGCCGCGGCCGCGGCCCAGAACCCCGCCGGGGCCGGCAATCTGAGCCGGGACCAGCTGATGCTCTATCTGTCGCCCGCCGGGGGCCTCAGCCAGATCCCTCCGACGGACATTTCGCTGCAGCACGACCTGAACAACGCCGTCGACCGGCTGGCCGCGGCCATCCACGCCGATTCGGTATTGCCCCTCGATCAGGCGTACATCCCGGGAAGCACTATCCAACCGGCCCAACCCGGATCGGTGGGCGGGGGATCCCAGCCGGCCGGCTATGTGACGACTTCCATGGTCAAAGTTCTCCACGGTGGCCACGAGATCACTTCGCCGGTCGCCCTCTATGTGGCCGACCCGGCGGTCCTTGCCTACTTCAAGATCAATCCCAGCCAGATAGACGCGGCCACGGACGTGGTCACCTCCCGCCATGACCTCGTGGGCGAGCAGATCTTCTCCCCGATTGATTTCACCAGAGACCAATCACCACCGAGGCGATCGTCGGGCATCAGCCAACCCGCGGTCCAGGTCGTGAAACAGCTGCCCCTTTACACTTCGGCCCCGAGCGCTCTGATCACCAGCCGGGCCATGCAGGAGCTGGGTTTGGAGTCGATACCGGCCGGTTGGCTGGTCCAGTCCCACGGGCCACTCACTTCGGCCCAGATTGCCATCGCTCGCCAGGCGGCCGCGGCCGCCGGCCTCTATGTGGAGATCCGGACCACTCAGCAGTCGCTCGCTCAGCTACGGAATTGGTCCACTGCGGCTGGCGTTCTGCTCGCACTCGGCGTGCTGGCCATGACGGTCGGTCTCATCCGGGCCGAGACCGTCAATGATCTGCGTACCCTCACTGCCACCGGCGCGAGCCCTACCACCCGTCGAGCGCTCACCGGGGCCACCGCTTGTGCGCTGGCATTTCTCGGCGCCCTGCTGGGCACGGCCGGTGCCTACTGCGCCTTATTGGCCTGGTACCGCAGCGACCTCACCCCACTCGGCCAGATACCCTTGGCGAACCTGATCGTCATCCTCGTCGGTCTGCCAGCAATCGCGACCATGGCAGGTTGGCTGCTGGCCGGGCGTGAACCGTCGGCGATCAACCGGCGACCCATCGAATAGCCCAACAGCCCGGATCGACCAAACGCGGAAAGGTGGCCCGCCTTGATCGGTTCCGGATGGGGGGTTATAGTCCGGGGGCTGGTTCAAAGAACCAGGATTGACCGGGGGGTCCAAATGGGTCGTAAGGTTCGTTCGGCTTTAGTTGTGGTAACGGGTTTGATGCTGGTGGCCGCGGCTGGCTGCTCGAGCAACAAGTCGTCGGCCAAGTCGACTACCACCGTTCACAACGGTGGTCCTACGCTGTCAGGTACTCCGGTGAAGGGAATGTTCATCGACGACTTGGGCACCCAGACCGAAACGGACGATCTCGAAGGGGTCAAGGTCGGCGTCGACGCGGTGAACGCGGCCGGGGGCGTCAACGGCCACCCAGTGCAGATCTCCAGCTGTCTGGACAATCAGGATCCCAATGCAGCCGCGACATGCGCCCGCAATGCCTCGTCCGATTCCAGCATCCTCGCCGTCGTCGGGACGTTTACGAGCTACACAGCTAACACCGACCCCATCTTGACGGCGAGTGGGACGCCGAGCATCGGCAATTCGATAGCTACCCCGGCTGACTTCACCTGCACGGTGTGCTTCAACGACTCAGCGGGCATTCTCGACTCCATTGGCTCGGCCGTCGCCGCTGTCAAGGCCCTGGGTGCCAAACGCATCGGGATCCCGTACATCGACATCCCAGCCGGAGCCTCGCTCGCTCCCTTCGTCGACCAGCTGATCAAGCCGCTGGGCGGGCAGTCGGTCGGAGTCATTCCGGTGGCGGTGACCGCCGCGGACCTGACCCCGCAAGCCGCCGCGGAAGGCGGGGCCAAGCCCGATGCCATCATCGACGGACTCACGACCGATCTGTTCTCGAAGTTCATACATGCTTATCGTCAGCAGGGCTTCCAGACGCCCATTATCCCGTCTGGTGGCGTATACGACCCCCACGGAGTGGAAACCCAGCTCTCGGGGGTCAACAGCAACATCTATATCGACACCGAGTTCAATCACGATTCACCCGGTTACAGGACCTTCCTCGCCGACGTGAACAAGTACGACGCGTCCTACTCAGATCGCACCGACGAAGTGCTGCGCGCCTACTTCGCCGTCAAAGAGTTCGCCTACGCAGCCCAGCACGCCGCCAGCCTCACCAAGGCAGGGCTTCTGGCCGAGATGAACTCGCTCAGCGACTACACCTCCGACGGGCTCTTGCCGACGCTCAACTACACCGTCCCGCAAACCGCCTTGGGCGGATCGGCGCCACGCGTGTTCGCCGACACCATCTGGCTCGACAAGTACCAGAACGGCCAGTTCGTGCCGGTAGGCAACGGCGCCGGCATCAACGTGTTCACCGGCGCGGCCAGCTCCTAGTAGCCAATAGTCGCTGACAGTTGAGAGCTCTGTTCGTGGCGGTGCCCGCCTCCGGCCACGTCAACCCTCTGCTGCCCCTCGCTCAGGCGTTGCTCGCCCAGGGTCATGAGGTCGCCATGGCGTGTGGGGAGGACCCTGGAGGCGCGATAGCACGAAGTGGCGTGCAGCACCTCCGGGCGGGCGGCACCGAGATGGCCTGGTTCGAGGTGCTCCGTTCCCGCGTCCGCGGCTTTCCAGGCGACGGCATAGCGCCCGATCGGATCAACCACTACTTCGTTCCGCGCCTGTTCGCTGACATCGCGGCCGCCGACATGATCGACGACGTCGTCGAGATCGGAAGGAAGTTCGCTCCAGACCTGGTCGTCTTCGAGAGCTATGCCTTTTGCGGCCCGCTGGCGGCCAAGGTCGTCGGCATCCCAGCGGTCCACCACTTGATCAGCCCGATGCTGGGTCATGAGGTGAACGAGCTGGCCGACGATGCGCTCTCACCGCTGTGGCGCTCCTTCGGTCAGGACTCTCCCGGGTGGGGAGGCATCTACGAGGGTCTTACCATCGAGGTCAGCCCTGCCTCGTTCGAGCCGCTGTCGGTACCCGGCGGCGAGAGCATCCGGCTTCGCCCCGCGCCCCTCCCGCTCACGTCCCAGGGCCCGCAGGACTCAAAGGTGGTGTACGTCACGCTCGGCACCTTCTTTAACAGCAACGTCGAGGTGTTTCGCACCGTCCTCGAGGCCCTGGAGGGTGAAGACCTCGAGCTCGTAGTGACCGTGGGCGCGAACAACGACCCAGCGACGCTCGGCCCGTTCCAAGGCAAGACGCGCGTGGAAAGGTACATTCCTCAGGCAGAGTTGCTACCTCGTTGTTCGGTGGTCGTCCACCACGGCGGATCAGGGACCATGTTCGGAGCGCTTGCTCACGGGCTGCCCCAGGTCATCCTCCCGCAGGGCGCGGACAACTTCTTGAACGCGCAGCACGTCGAGGGCGCCGGCGTGGGCCTGGCCATCCTTCCGGATTCGCTCAACCCAGCCGAGGTCCGCCGCTGTGTGCGGGCCGTTCTGAGCGACTCGTCCTTCGCCCGCAACGCCAAAGAGCTCGAGCACGAGTTCGCCGCGATGCCTGACGCAGACGAGGTGGCTCGCTTTCTGGCCGCACGTTTCGCGAGGTGAGCTCCCCGGTCAGGCCGACTGGCCGCTTACGACTCTCTCCTTCAGCCGGGCGTACTCCTCTTCGTTGATCACACCCCGGTCACGCAGGTCGGCCAAGCGGGCTATCTCATCTGACGGGCTGTAGGTCCCAGCCGTCTCGCGGACATACTCACGGAAGGCCCTGGCCTGCTGGTCGGCGGCTTGTCGTGCGTGCACCCTCATTTCGTCGCCATAAAGGATCAGGTAGAGCACGATTCCAACGAGGGGGACGAGGATCACGATGAGCACCCAGAGGGCCTTCAGCCATCCCTTCATGTCGTGACGGCGGAAGACATCGATGAAGATCGAGATCATCAACCAGATCTCGATGATGAACAGGAAGAACCACAGCATGTCGAGCAGGACCTGCCCGGTACCCCACGTGGCTGCAACAAGCACCTTAGGCTCCCTTCCCTTTTGAGTACTGCCATCCACGGTGCTAAGCGGCAGGGATCGCCTGCCGTCGGAAGCAATTGTGCCAGCTACTCACAGCCACCGGGCGTTCCTTGACGATTCCGGGCCCGGTCGACCTTTGAGAATGAGTAGACCTATGGGAATGACACGTATCGGGATCTCTATAGGAACCACGTTTCCCGCAGACAGCGCTGACGGACAGCGCGAGGGTCCCCGGGCGGTGCTCTCCCAGGCTCGGGCCGCTGCCCGGGCCGGGCTCGACACCCTCACCGTCGGGGATCATCACGCCACCGGACCGGTCAGCTACGTGCAGAACGTGCCCATCATGGGCCGGATCCTGGCCGAATGGGCCGACCGCCAATGCGGGTGCCTCTTTATCGTGCCGCTGTGGCACCCGGTATTGATGGCCGAACAGATCGGCACGCTGGCCGCCATGGCCGCCGGGCCGTTCATCGTGCAAGCTGGCATCGGTGGTGGTCGGGACCAGTTCGCGGCGATGGGAGCGGAGCTGGGCCGGCGGGCGTCGGTCTTCGAAGAGGGCGTCAGGATCGTTCAGGCGCTGCTCGGCGGCGACACCGTCGATAGCGAGATGTTTGGCATCGAAGGCGCCACAATTGCCCCGATCCCGCCCGGGGGAGTCGAGTGGTGGATCGGTGGAGGAATGGCGAAGTCGATTGGCCGGGCCGCCCGTCTCGGGGACTGCTGGTATGGCAACGCCGACCTCACTCCCGACACCGCGGCCCGCGATATGGCCATCTACCGGGAGGCGTGCTCGAGGTACGGGCGGGAACCGGTGAGGATCCCGATCCGCAAGGACGTGCTGGTGTGTGAGAGCCGTCCTGAAGCCGAGAGGGCCGGCGACGCCCTGGTCGCCGCGGGCTACCGCGGCTTCGATCGGGATGCGGTGGCCTACGGTGATCCCTCCAGCGTGGCCGAGCAGTTGTCCGTGTACGGGCGCTTGGGCTTCACCGACATCATCATCCGCACCATGGCGCCTCTTCCTGGCGAGCTCGGTCCTGACGCGGCCACCCGATCCGTCGAGCTGGCCGGGGAGGTCCAAGCTCTCCTGGCGGGCCATTCCTG
>JAFAWZ010000219.1 GCA_019241495.1 Acidimicrobiales bacterium
CATGGCCGTGCTGAGGCGATGCGCGATCAGGATGGCCGAGCGACCCTGGAGCAGGACGTCGAGAGCCGCTTCGATCTTGGTTTCGGACTGCAGATCGAGGTTGGAGGTCGCCTCGTCCAGCACCAGGACCCGGGGCCGAGCCATGAACGCCCGGGCCAGGGCGATCAGCTGTCTCTCCCCCGATGACAACGACTGGCCCCGTTCGTGAACCTGACTCTCGATGCCCCGGGGCATTCGTTCGATGACCTCGACCAGGCCGACCGCCCGTACCGCCTCCCAGACTTCCTCGTCGGTGGCACCCGGCCGGGCGAACGCGAGGTTGTCGCGCACCGTCCCCGCGAACAGGAACGGTTCCTGGGGGACCACCCCGAGTTGGCGGCGCAGCGAGCCCACCGTGGCATCGCGCAGATCGCGCCCGTCGATCAGGATCCGGCCACCCGTCGGGTCGTAGAAGCGGGTGACCAGCTTGGCCATGGTTGATTTACCCGCCCCGGTAGGGCCCACGAAAGCGATGGTCTCGCCGGCGCGGACATGAAGCGTCACGTCGCTGATCACCGGGGCGGCCGGGTCGTAGCCGAACGTCACTCCCTCGAAGTCGATGTCCCCCTGGATCGGCGGCAGCTCCAGCGCGTCGACCTTTTCCGGGACGCTCGGCTCGATGGCGAACAAGGAGCGCAGCTTCACCATGGACGCCTGACCCTGCTGGTACAGGTTGTACTGCTGGACCAGCAGCTGGATGGGCAGCATGAACCGGCTCAGGTACAAGAAGAAGGCGGCCAGGTTGCCCACGCTCAGTGAGCCGTGCAGGACCATCTCACCGCCGATGGCGAGCAGGGCACCCTGGGCCAGGTACCCCAGCATCTGGGTGCCCGGGCCGTACAGGGCGTTGATGTGCGCCGTGTAGTTGTTGGCGTCGCGGTATCTGCCTACGACGTTGCGATGATGGACCACGTTGCGGGCCTGGCGGTTGTGGGCGGTGGCCACCCGCACACCGTGCAGGCTCTCGTCGAGGTCGGCCAGCACGCCGGCGATGCCGTCGCGGACCCGCTCGTAGCCGCGGACCGATGCCCGCGAGAACCACACCGAACCGATCGTCAACAGCGGGACGATGAGCGCGACCGTGATGAGGCCCAGCAACCAATTGGTGGCGAACAGGATGGCCGAGATGACCACCATGGTCAGCCCTTGCACGGCGAATTGAGCGAGACCGTCTTGCAGCAACTGTTGAAGGTTCTCGATGTCGCTGGTCATCCGCGTCATGATGACCCCGGCCTTCTCGTCGGTGTAGAAGTCGAGGCCCAACCGCTGGAGGTGGGTGAAGACACTCACTCGCAGGTCGTTCATCACCCACGCGGCCAACCGGCCGGTTACCTGAACCATCGCTCTTTGCGCGACCGCCGTGACGATGATGGACGCCAGGTAGAGCGCGGCCACCACGATCACGACGGTCATGTCGGGCCGGACCATGCCATGGTCGATCCCGTAGCTGATCAGCTTGGGACCTACCTGGTTCACGACGCTGACCAGGCCCACCAACAACACGGCCACGAGACCCAGGTGCCAGTGGCGGAACATCAGCGAGCGCAGGGTCAGCCGCTGGTGCTCTTCCGGACGGGCCCGGTAGGTGAACTCGACGTTCGGGTCGCCGTGGTCGGGCTCGTCGGCGAGAAGGCGGTCCACCCCGGCCTGCATCTCCCAGGGCACGCCCGAAAAGGGCAACCCGTTGCCGGGGTTGCCCGCGCTCCCGTGGGTCCCACCGAACATGGGACCTCCGCCGCCTATCATCACGAGAGCTCCTCTCCGTCTACTTGGAGCCGTTCGAGCTCCTCGGCCTGGGCCAGCACCTCGCCGTACAACGGGACCGTCCTCATAAGCTCGGCGTGGGTTCCCTCGGCGACCACCCGGCCTGCGTCCATAAGCACGACCCGATCCGCCAGGCTTATGGTGGACAGCCGGTGAGCCACGATCAAGGTGGTCCGCCCCTCCATCAGCCCCTGCAGGTTGCGGTGGATCGCCTGCTCGACCTGGACGTCGATGGCGCTGGTCGCGTCGTCGAGCACCAGAATGGGCGGGTTGAGCAGCAAGGCCCGGGCGATGGAGACCCGTTGGCGCTGGCCGCCTGACAGCGTGTAGCCCCGTTCGCCGACCACCGTGTCGTAGCCCTCGGAGAGCTCGCGGATGAACTCGTCGGCCCCGGCCGCCTCGGCTGCCGCCTCGATATCGGCGAAGTCAGCGTCGGGCCGGCCGTATGCGATGTTGTCCCGCACCGACACCGAGAACAGGAAAGGCTCGTCGAGCACGATGCCGATCTGGGCCCGCAGGCTGGAGAGAGTCAGGTCTCGCACGTCGTGGCCGTCGATGCGCACCGCGCCCCGGTTTACGTCGTAGAACCGGTCGAGCAGCCGGGCCACGGTCGACTTGCCCGAACCGGTCCGTCCAACCAGCGCCACGGTCTCGCCCGGCCGCAAGTGGAGGTCGAACCCGTCGAGAACAAGGGGCCCCGCCGCGGAGCCATCAGGCGAATACGAGAAGCTCACCGAGTCGAACCGGACGTCGCCGCGGCAGTCGATCAGGTCCACCGCGCCCGGGCGATCCACGATGGTCGGATGCTCGTCGAGAATCTCGTAGATGCGCTTGGCGGACGCCGAGGCCCGCTGGCCGAGCATTATGAGCATCCCGAGCATCTGGAACGGCGCCTGCAGCATGACGATCCAGAAGCTGAACGACAAGATGGTCCCGACCTGCAGATGGTCGTGGATGACGAGGTACCCGCCGAGCAGGAGCACCAGGGCCAGGCCGACCTGGGAGAGGTTCTGGACGAGGGGAGTGAACCGAGCGCGGATGTCGGCGTCTTTGACATACGCCCAGCGCAACCTCTCTGCCGCCCGGGCCAGTGCGGTCAGTTGCTGGTCTTCTGCGGCGAAGGACTTGAGGATGCGGACTCCGTTGATGTTCTCGTCGACGATCGTCGCCACGTCGGCCAAACGGGATTGGATCAGCCACGACACGGGGAAGAGCACATGCCGCATGCGCACGCTCAGGACGTAGATGAACGGCATGGCGGCCATGGCCACGACGGCCAACAGCACGTTGATCGAAGCCATGTACCCGAATGCCACCACCGCCACCAGGCACTGCACCACGATCGAGGGCCCGAAGGTGAGGTACATCTGGACCGATCGGATGTCCGAGTTGGCCCGGGAGATCAGCTGCCCGGACTGCACGCGGTCGTAGAAGTCGAACGACATGCGCGACAGATGGGTGTAGATGATGTTGCGCAGATCGAATTCGATCGCGTAGGCCGTGGTCATCAGCAGCCGCCGAGCGACGTAACCGAAGATCCCGGCCAGCACGGCCAGGACCATCACGATGACGACGTAGTGCAATAGGAGGCGCTCGTAGTGCGAGGCGGGCAGCCCGGAGTGCCCGACGAAGGGCACGATCGCCTTGTCGAGGGCGTCGGTGCCGAGCAACTGGGGGATCTCGACCTGGAGCACCAGGCCGAGGAACGACAGCGTGAGCGACGTGATGAACGTGGCCCGGTGAGCCACGACGACGGGCAGCGCCCGGCGCAACCAGCTCTTGTCCTGGTCGGGGTCGATGGCCGCCTTCGGGGGCGCGTAGTACGAGGTGGTGAGGGCTGGAACCGCGGGCGCAGCTTCGTTGGGGCGTGATGAGGTATCGAGGCTCACTGCGGGCTCTTCCTCATCATCTTGGTGACCCGATAGCCGTCGAGCGCCCGGCGCCAGCACTCGAGGCCGCGCAGGGCCTGGGCGGCCTGCTCGTCGTCGCCTAGATGGGCGGCTATCTCGTTGAGCCGGTCGTCGACGATCTGGTCGGCGGTCTCGAGGAGCTGGCTGCCCGCGGGCGTGAGGGTATGGCTCACCCGGCGACGGTCCCCGTCCTCGTGGCGGCGCGCGACCAGCCCCCGCGCCACCAATCCGTCGACCACGGCGGTGACCGTCGGGCGGCTCACCGCCAGGTGCTCGGCCAGCTTGGATGCCCCGGTCCATCCTTCGTCGAGGAACGACATGATCCGGTACTGAGGAAGTGAGAGGTCGACCTTGGTGAGGCCGACCTCCACTTGGCGGGCCAGGCGGGCCGCCACTCGCCCGAATGCGACCAGGCCGGTGCCGGCCTCCGCCCCCGCCCCGACGCTGGCCAGGGTTGTTTCGGCTTCCATATCGTTAGAATATCGAATAGTTGGACCTGGCTGAGCGGGAATCGCGGACGCCGGTTGGGCTCGCTCTTTGTGACGCGTTTGCCTTTTCGTGACGCGCTGACCGCACTATTTGCGGATAACGCGTCACAAAGCGCAGTGGGGGTCACAAAGCGTCGGCGCTCTTGGATCTCACACGGTTGCCGGCCTCGTTCGGGGCTCACCCGCGCTCTCGGTGCTCTCGCCCCGGCCGGACTCGGACTCGGAGGACTCGGACTCGGAGGACTCGGAGGCGGCGGGCTGGGAGGCCACGAAGTCCTTCGAGCGGATCGACAACAACGCACCGATCCCTCCCACCAGCGCCAGACCGGCGCTCACGTAGAGGATGTCATTGAGCGCGGAGGCGAAGCTCGAGTGCAGCGCTGCGGCTAACTGGCCGCGCTCCACGCTCGGGACCGACCCGAAGGCCTGCCCGCTGTTGCCCTGTTCGATGGTGTGAAGGAGGGTTCGCGATCGCCCGGCCAGCTGCGCGTTACCGGACAACGCGGATGTGAACCGGTGGCCCAGGACCTGGGTGAATATCGAGCCATATACCGCGATGCCGAGGGCGATCCCGATCTGGCGGAACGTGGTGTTCACTCCGGAGGCCATTCCTGACCTTTGGGGGATCACCACTCCGACGGCGGTGGACGCCAGTGGCGGGTTCACCATCCCGCTGCCTACGCCGGCGACGATGAACCCGGGGATGAGATGGGTCCACTGCCCGGAGGAGCTGATGCCGCCCATCAGGATCAGCCCGACGCCGACCAGAACCAGACCGGGCCCGATGAGCCAGCGCACCGGCATATGGCTGCTCAGCCGCCCGGCGAGAGTCGCGGCGACCAGGCTCCCGGCCGTCACGATGAGCAGCCGGAGGCCGGTGCCGAGAGCCGAGTAGCGCAGGTCGTCCTGTAGGTAGAGCACCAGGTACACGAACACGGAAAAAAGTGACCCGTTCATGGCCAGAGCCGACAGCAGACCCCCGCTGAAGGTGGGGACCCGAAACAGCTTCAGGTCGAACATGGGGTGGTCGATCGTGGCCTCCAGTTGGATGAACAGAGGCAAGAGCACTCCCGCGATCACCAGGCAGGTGACGGTGCCGGAGTCGCTCCATCCGACCTGGCCGGCGCGCATGAGGCCGTAGGTCAGGCTCACCAGCCCCGAGGTGAGCAGGGCGAAGCCGGCCCAGTCGATGCGGGCCGGATGGGTCGGTCCGGGGTCGTCGACCTTCCACAGAGTGATGAGGATGGCGGCCGCGCCGATCGGCAGGTTCACGAGGAAGATGCCCCGCCAGCTGATGCCAGTGGTGATGACACCTCCGAGCACCGGCCCGAGCCCGGTGGCCACGCCGGTGATGGCGCCCCACGCGCCGAAGGCCACGCCTCGCTCTTTGCCGTGGAAAGTCTGGGCGAGGAGCGCCAAGGAGGTGGCGAACAGCGTGGCGCCGCCGATGCCCTGGGCGCTTCGCGAGAGGATCAGCATCAACGACGACTGGGCCACTCCGCACAGCAGCGACCCGGCGGTGAAGATCGACAGGCCGATTACGAACAGGCGCCTTCGCCCGAAGCGGTCGGCCAACGAGCCAGAGGTGAGTAGCACCGAGGCCAACGTCAGCGCGTAGGCGTTGATCGTCCACTGAGCCTCGCTGAAGCCGGCATGGAGGCCCTGCTGTATCTCGGGTAGAGCGACGATGACGATCGTGACATCGAGGAGCAGCATGAACGTCGCCGCGCACACGACGGTCAAGGTCCACCACTTCTTGTCCATGGATCCAGCGTGAGGCCAATCCCGGGGTTGTTCCAGCGTTGAGGCAATATCGGTTTGTTTCCGCCGCGGGTAGCTTCGGGTGTCATGGCATCCGTCACCGTCGACGATCTGGACCGCAAGATCCTCCATGCCCTGTACATCGACGGCCGAGCCCCGTTCAACCGTCTGGCCACGGTGCTCGGCACCTCGGAGCAGACGGTGGCCCGCCGCTACCGCCGCCTGAACCAATCCGGCGCCCTACGGGTGGTCGCCCAGCTTGACCGGGCCCGTCTCGGGCAGTCCGACTGGGCCCTGCGCATCCGCTGCCCCCCCAATACGACGATGCCTCTCGCAAAGGCGCTGGCCACCCGTCGTGACGTGTCGTGGGTACAGCTCACCTCGGGCGGAACCGAGATCTTCTGCACTGTCCGAGGTGGCGACGAGCGGCGGCGGACCGACCTCCTCTTGGACCAGCTTCCCTCCAGTGGGCGGATCA
>JAFAWZ010000135.1 GCA_019241495.1 Acidimicrobiales bacterium
GAACTCCGGTCGGGGGCCTCGCTCGGCCGTCGCCTTCCTCGCCGCCGCGTAGTCCTCGGTCGTCTGGCAGAAGTAGGCGAGCGCCCGCTCGAGGTCGTAGTCCTCCATCGTGTTCATGGCTTTTCGGGCCAGCTGACGTATGGCGAACACTGTGATGGGCGGGCGCGACGCCACTTCCTTGGCCAGCGCTCGGGCCTCGTCCACCAGGCTGTCACGGGGGACCACCTTGTTCACCAGATTGTGCTCGAAGGCGGTCTTGGCGTCGACCTGGGTTGCGTTGAGCGTCCATTCGAGCGCCTTGTGGATGCCCACCATCTTCACCAGGTAGTTGCAGGTGTTAGAGAACGGCGGGGACCCGATGTTGATCTCCACCGCGCCGAAGATGGCGTCGTCGGCGGCGATGACGAAATCACAGAGATGGGCGAGCTCCCATCCGCCTCCCAGGCAGTAGCCGTTGACCGCCGCGATCGTCGGCTTGCGATATCCGTGCAGCGTCTCCCACATGTTGCCGAAGGTGTAGCGGTACGCCAATCGCTCCCCCTTCGACCAGTTCTCCTCGTCGTGGCCGCCCTTGTGGTAAGTGGGCCGGATGTCCGCGCCGGCGCAGAAGGCCCGGCCCCGACCCGTGATGATTACGGCCCGGATGTCGCGGTCGGCGTGGAGCTCTTGCAGCGCGTAGTGGATGTGGATCTCGTTGGCACCGAGCGGGTTGAGCCGCTCGGGCTCGTTCAGCTCGATCAGCCCGATCGGCCCTTCCTTCGAGACCACCACCGTCTCTGGATGGGGCAATTTCTGTCGGTCAGCAACCCATATCTCGGAACCCATTGGCCACCTTTCAGAACTATTTGGTTGGATGTGACTTTAGCGCCCGAGCACCTCCCTGATCACGGCCCATTTGATGAGCCGCTCACTGGTAGAGGCGGCAAGCATTGTCCCGCAAGATCGCTCGGCGCTGGTCGGCCGTCAACTCTGGGGCCTCCATAACAGCGGTGGTCGAACCGGGGAAAGTGCCGTCTCCGTGCGGATAGTCCGAGGCAAACACGATGCTCCCGGGGAACCGTTCGAGCATGGCCGCGAGACCCGGCTCGGTCTCTTCGACCGAGACGAAGCACTGACGCCTGAAGTACTCCGATGGCAGCATGGACAACTCGGCTTGGAGGGCGTGGGCGCCCGTGCCGTCCCATTGCTTAGTGTGCTCGTCGAGGCGGTGGGTGTGCGCCAGGGCCCAAGTGGCGCCGCACTCGACCAGACCGACCCGCAGACCGGGATGGCGCTCCAGGATGCCGTAGAGAGTGAAGCTCGTCAGTGAGAGCGTGGCCTCCACGACGAACGAGTTGGCGTGGGCGGCGACGAAATAGTCCGGGAAGCGATTGGTGAAGTACTCCGAGGGAACATAGCGGTTCTGGCCGGCGTGGATCATGATCGGGACGTTGGTCGCCTCGAGGTAGGTCCACAGATCGTCCAACCGGGCATCGTGGACGGCCATGACCCCGGGATAGCTCTCAGGACGGCGGAACACCGCCCGGAAGCCCAACTCCTCGATACAACGCCGGGCTTCGTCCACAGCTTCGTCCGGACCGGTCATGGGGAGAGCCCCGACACCGCGCAACCGACCCGGGGCGTACGAGCAGTAGTCGGCCAGCCAGTCGTTGATGGCCCGGCACAGGGCAACGGCCATGTCACTTGCGGTGACACCTTGGATCATCAGCCCGAGTGTCGGGAATAGGGCAGCCTGTTCGATCCCGTCGAGGTCCATGTCAGGCAGCCGGCGGGCCGGGTCGGTCCCGCCTGCGATACGCCACAGGTGAGTGTCCAACGTGCCAGCCGAGATAGGACGTGACAGAGCCGGCGCTCCGGAACGGAACCGCTCTGGAAGGTACCGGTCCCAGATGTCGGGGGGCTCGACCACATGTCCGTCCGCGTCGAAGGCCCACGCCGGGCCGGCCTGAGACTCAGTCACGGGGGGCACGGGAACGGCCGTGCTAGCTGACCGACAGGTTGGCCCAGTCGAACCAGCCGGTGTCATAGACGCTGAGTCCGTGCACCCGCTTGGCCGCGACGATC
>JAFAWZ010000056.1 GCA_019241495.1 Acidimicrobiales bacterium
CAGAGAGGTCGCTCCGGCGGGTCGCCCAGAACGTTGCCGGCGAGTGCCTCGGATCTGACGAGCAGATGGTCGAGCCGGCCGACCCAGTCCCGGCCCCACGGCTGCCCGATCAACGCTTCGCCAGCGCGTCCAGGCCCGAGGCCTTCCCGTCCACGTACACCGTGACCTCGCCCGCCCCTTCGCTCCGCCACGTGCCGTCCGGAGCCCGGATGGCGGCCGTCCGCTCATCGATGGCGACGATGCGCAGGTGCCCGGTCGCCAGCTGGACCGTCCGGTGGGCCTTCTCCTCCGACCAGGTGTCGTAATGGGGAAGCACCGCCGTGTGGTCGATCAGTCCGAGCCCCAGCGTGAGAGCGCCTCCTCTCGGGTCCACCATCGAGTCGCCGAAGACCATCGCACCCGCCGAGGACCCGGCGATGACCGCTCCCGCCCGCCAGGCGTCGACGAGCGCCGTCCAAGCGAGAGAGTCCTTCAACACAGACCGCAGGTGCATGGGAGACCCCCCGCTCAGATAGATGAACCGGGCCTGGCGGAGCGCGCCCGCCATCGACTCGTCCATCGCATCGCGGCGCGACATGATCATGAGCGGGGCCACGGTCGCGCCGAAGCCGGCGAACCATTTGGCGGCCGTCTCCACCGCCCGCTGCGGATGCTCGTAGGCCGCCGCGGTGGGCAGGACCACCACGCCCGGCCGGCCCGACGCCTGCCACAGCGTCTCGTCGAAGGTGCAGCCCGGGGTCCATTCGGCCCCTCCGACCAGCGCAAGGGGGCCCGGCAGGTGCTCATCCATCGCGGCAACCGTACCGAACAGGCGGGCACCCCGGTTCAGGTGCCCGCCTGGATCCGGCCTGGGCGTGTCCCCTACTCCGCGCTAGACCCGCCACTGTAGTTGGTCAGCGGCATTTGCAAACAGGGAGAATGGTAGGAATGGACCGCCCCTGGGTGATGCGAACCTACTCCGGCCACTCGACGGCCCGGGCCTCGAACGAGCTCTACCGGACCAACCTCGAGAAAGGCCAGACCGGGCTGTCGATCGCCTTCGACCTGCCTACCCAGACGGGTTACGACCCCGACGCCCCGCTGGCCCGGGGGGAGGTGGGCAAGGTCGGCGTTCCCGTGGTGCACAAGGGTCACATGGCCGAGCTCATGGACGGGATCCCTCTCAGCGAGATGAACACGTCGATGACCATCAACGCCACCGCGGCGTGGCTTCTGGGCCTTTACGTGGGCCGGGCCGACGACACGGGCGTGGCGCGCCACCACCTGAGCGGCACGGTCCAGAACGACATCGTTAAGGAGTATCTGTCGCGCGGCACCTACATCTTCCCCCCCGAGCCGAGCCGGCGGCTCACCGTCGACACGATCGCCTGGACGGTCCGCCACGCCCCCCGCTGGAACCCGATCAACGTCTGCAGCTACCACCTCCAAGAAGCCGGCGCCACCCCCGTCCAGGAGCTGGCCTACGCCCTGGCCACGGCCGTCGGCGTGGTCGACGCCGTGCGCCATTCGGGCCAGCTCGCCGAAAACGAGTTGCCCGACGTGGTGGGACGCATCTCGTTCTTCTGCAACGCCGGCATCCGTTTCGTCGAAGAGGCATGCAAGATGCGGGCCTTCACCGCCATGTGGGACCGCCTGGGCCGCGACCGGTGGGGCGTAGAGGACCCCAAGCTGCGCCGCTTCCGCTACGGGGTCCAGGTCAACTCGCTGGGGCTCACCGAACAGCAGCCGGAGAACAACGTCCCCCGCATCGTGCTCGAATCCCTCGGCGTCCTGCTCTCACGCGGGGCGCGGGCCCGGGCTCTGCAGCTGCCCGCCTGGAACGAGGCCCTCGGGCTGCCCCACCCGTGGGACCAGCAGTGGTCGCTGCGCATCCAGCAGATCCTCGCCTACGAGACCGACCTGCTCGACCACGAGGACATCCTCGACGGCTCGCGGGTGGTCGAGAAGCGCACTACCGAGCTGATAGATGCGGCCGGGACCGAGCTAGAGGCCATCTTGGAGCGAGGCGGGGTGTTCCAGAGCGACGTCCTGGAGATGATGAAGGCCGGGCTGGTGGCCAGCCAGTCAGAGCGCACCCGCCGCATCGAGTCCGGTGACCTCCCGGTCGTCGGCGTCAACCGGTTCACCGGCACCGAGCCGTCCCCACTAGGTGGGGACGAGTCGATCCTGACCGTCGACCCCGCGGTCGAGACCCAACTGATCGAAGACGTCCAGCGGTGGCGATCGGAACGCGACGGCCGGGCGGTCCACGCCGCCCTCGGTGAGCTGAAACGAGCCGCCGAGACCGGGGCCAACCTGATGCCGCCCACCATCGCCTTGGCCCACGCCGGCGGGACGACCGGCGAGTGGGCCGACGGGCTGCGCCAGGTCTGGGGCGAGTTCCGCGCCCCGACCGGGGTATCGAGAGCGGCCGGCCCGTCGCGCGATGAGCTGAGCGGAGTGCGCGAGCGGGTGCGCAGCATCGCCGCCGGGCGGGGCGGGGCCGCGCCCCGCCTGTTGGTGGCCAAGCCCGGTTTGGATGGGCACAGCAATGGCGCCGAGCAGATCGCGGTGGCCGCCCGCGACTCGGGCTTCGATGTGGTGTACCAGGGGATCCGCCAGACGCCTGAGCAGATTGCTGCGGCGGCGCGCGACGAGGACGTGGACGTGGTTGGGTTGTCGATCCTGTCGGGTAGCCACCTGGATCTGGTCGCAGGTGTGATCCACTGCCTCCAGGCAGAGGGCATCGACACGGCTGTCGTGGTCGGAGGCATCATTCCCACCGAGGACGGGGTCAAACTGAAGGCGATGGGCGTAGCGGCGGTGTACACGCCGAAGGACTTCAGGTTGGGCCAGATCATGGACGACCTGGCCGCTCTGGCTGCCTCACGGGCCGTCTAGACGGCCCCCTCCGCCTCGGTCTCCTCGGCCTGGGTGCGCCTCGGTTCCTCGGTTCGCTCTGCGAAGTCCACGGCGGGTCCTCCTGTCGCGTCCCGAGCACCATACAACCGGGGATATTGCCTCTACGGGCAGAGTTCAAAACCCGATCGGCGCCAGGTCTTTGCGGGCTTCTTCGACGTGCTTGCGCACGGTGCCATCCGCGATGCCGAGCGCCTTACCCGCCTCCTTGGAGGTCAGCCCGGAAAGGAGGCACATTACGGCGCAGGCGCGCCGTTTGGGCGGCATGACGGCCAAAATCGCCTCGACCGCCAGGCGGGTGGCGGGCTCGGCGTCGGCCGGCACGGCGGGGGCGCGCTCGAGCTGGGCGGGCTCTTCGATATCCCATCGGGCGGCTCTTGCCAGGTGGCGTCGCAGAAGCCGGAAGCCCGTCGTGTACACATAGCCGGGTGGGTTGTCGCCCCGGCTGATACGCCCCCATTTGTTCAGCGCCCGGGCGAACGCCTCTTGGGCCAGTTCCTCGGCTGTTCCGGGATCCGCCCCGCTCAGCCGGAGGACCCGGACCAACCGACCGTAGTGGCGGGTGTAGCACTCCACGAAGTCCGTGGTAACTGGATCGCTCGTGGCCGGCCGAGCAGCTTCAGTAGGAGGTACCTCCACCGTCTCCATGGTGGCAGGCGGTTCAGCCCGCTGAGCCGTTGGCCGTCGGCTCGGGCTGAGCCGGAAGGGAAGTGGCAGGGGTGGTGGTCTCGGGGGTCGCTGGCTGGGCGCAGATGATGGCCGGGGCGCCAGTGGCCGCACCCGCCGACGAAGACGAACCGGCGATGGGCGGGCAGAAGCAACCGGTGGCGGGCGGTATGGCAGCGTTCGACCCCGTGTTCACCGTGATGGTCTGCAGCACCTGGCCTCCTGCGCTCAGCGCCTGGAGCGTCCCGACGGACCCCCACTGAACCGGGTTCGCGGTGGCGCTGGCCGGAAGCTCCACCGCCAGGACCCCCCACCCCTGCACTGGAGCCATCTCGTCGCTGCCTCCCTGACTGAACGTCATCTTCAGGTCCTTGACCGCGGACGACGTGTCCACCACGACCACGTCGACCGGGTCGTGCTCGGCCACCCCGACGACCTGGGCCTGGGCGCTACCGATGGGATCGGACGACGACTGATTGGTAAACCCGGAACTTACCTGGCCGACCGCGTTCTTGGTGGATACCTCGGCCTCGAAGCGAGGGAAGCCGAGGCATGATGACTCAGGGACGGCAGAAGGGAAGTTCGTCAGGTACCCCCGGATGCTGACCGTGCCCGCGTCGCGCACGAACAGCCGGGTCATCGTCGACGCGTAGGGTGCCGAGATCCCCCCGTTGCTGGTCCCGGCGCCGCCACCCGAGTTCCCGGATATCTGGGGAGCCAATGCCCCAGCTCGGGGAACGGTAGTGCCAGAGCTCGGGGATCCGGCCACCACGGTCTGGGCACCCCCGGAATGGTTGGAAACCGCGTAGCCGACGCCCCCGCCGACGGCCAGGGCGACCGCGGCCGCCGCCCCGACGCTGCGCCACCGCCGGCGCGAGGCTCGCGACACTATGGCCCGCAGTTCGTCCGGGCCGGGCTCGGGACCGGAGAGAAGATCTTCGCTCATATGGGTTAAAACCCGTGGACCCGGGTTGTCGCGTAGTGGTTTCCGGTTCTACCGCAGCTCGACCCAGGGCCGCTCGCGCTGCACAGCGTGCGGTCGCGACCACCAGCGACCGGAGAAGCGCCACATGCTGGGCCGGGTGGGCTCGAGCTCGGCCGATACCGGGCGGGGCCAGACCAGCTCCACTGCGGCCATGATGGCGGCCATCTCCTCGGCCGAAGGCGGATCGGTCACAGCGGAACGTTCCCGTGCTTGCGCTTGGGGAGCTCCTCCCGCTTGGTGCGCAGCAGGTCCAGCGACCGCGACATTACCTTCCGGGTGTCCTCTGGGTCGATGACGTCGTCGACGTAGCCGCGTTCTGCCGCCAGGTAGGGGTTGGCGAAGGTCTCGGTGTACTCCTCGACCAGCTGGGCCCGTCGGGCGGCCGGATCGGGGGAGGTAGCCAGCTCACGCCGGTAGACGATGTCGACCGCCCCCTGCGGGCCCATCACGGCCAGCTCGGCCGACGGCCAGGCGAAGGCCAGGTCGGCGCCGATCGACTTGGAGTTCATGACCACGTAGGCGCCGCCATAGGCCTTGCGGGTGATGATCTGGATCCGCGGGACGGTCGCCTCGCAGTAGGCGTAGAGGAGCTTGGCCCCGTGGCGAATGATGCCCCCGTACTCCTGATCGGTCCCCGGCATGAAGCCCGGGACGTCTACGAACGTGACGATGGGGATGTTGAACGAGTCGCAGGTCCGCACGAAGCGAGCCCCTTTTTCCGAGCTTTCGATGTCGAGCACCCCGGCCAGGTTCTGAGGCTGGTTGCCGACGATGCCGACCACATGCCCATCGATGCGGGCGAACCCGCACACCAAGTTCATGGCCCACAAGGCGTGGTACTCGATGAAGTCCCCGTCGTCGACGACGACGGCGATGACCTTCTTCATGTCGTAGGGCTGGTTGGGGCTGGCCGGGATGAGGTCGCGCAGCTCGGGGGTGGGCCGGTCCGGGTCATCGCCGGTGTCGAGGCGGGGGGGCTCCTCCATGTTGTTCGAAGGCAGGAAGGAGATCAGGTAGCGCACCTCGTCGAGACAGCTCTTCTCGTCGGCGGCCACGAACGCCGCCACACCCGACTTGGTGGCGTGGGTCAACGCCCCACCGAGCTGTTCGAGAGTCACCTCCTCGCCGGTGACGGTCTTGACCACATCCGGACCGGTGATGAACATCTGCGAGCTGTCGCGCACCATGAAGATGAAATCGGTCATGGCCGGGCTGTACACCGCCCCCCCGGCGCAGGAGCCCATGATCACGCTGATCTGGGGGATCACACCCGACGAGTCCACGTTGCGCTTGAAGATGCCGCCGAAATAATGCAGGCCCACGACGCCCTCTTGGACGCGGGCGCCCCCGCCGTCGTTGATCCCGATCATGGGGACTCCCAAGGACGCGGCCAGGTCCATGATCTTGTGAACCTTCTCCCCGAAGACCTCGCCGAGGGAGCCGCCGTTCACGGTGAAGTCCTGGGAGAATATGCACACCTTGCGGCCGTCGATGGTGCCGTAACCGGTGATCACCCCGTCGGTGTAGGGCCGCTTCTCGTCGGACAGGCCCGGCGCCCGGGTGCGGGCCAGCATGTCCAGCTCCTGGAAGGAGCCCTCGTCGAGGAGGTAGTCGATCCGCTCCCGGGCAGTCATCTTGCCCTTCGAGTGCTGGCGCTCGACCGCGTGGGGTGGCCCGGCGTGGAGGGCGGCCTCCCGGCGGCGGGCCAGCTCCTCCAGGCGTTCGGTCATCGAATGTTCAGCCATTGGGGACAAGGGTACTTCGGGCGTGTGACGCGACAGAATCGAGGTGTGCGTCGGCCCGCCCGAGACGATGTGCCGCCGGCTGGGCGCCGAGCGAGCCGAGCTGTCGAGCCGCCTCGGTCCCGGTGGGTCTTCCCGACCGAGCCCCCGCCCGGATCACCAGCGCCGAGCGACATCGTGGGGGTGGGGGCGGATCTGGAGCCGGGTACGTTGTTGTCCGCCTACCGGACGGGGGTGTTCCCGATGCCCGCCCGGCGAGGCCTCATGGCGTGGTGGTGCCCCGACCCGAGAGGCATCCTCCCCCTCGACGGCCTGCGGGTCTCCCGTTCGTTGCGCAAGTCGATGGCCCGCTTCGAGATCCGGGTGGACACCGCCTTCGCGGAAGTGATCACCGCCTGCGCCGACAAGGGCCGGCCCGGAGCGTGGATCGACCGGGACATCCGGTCGGCCTACATCAGTCTCCACGAATGGGGTTGGGCCCACAGCGTCGAGGCTTGGGACCTCGAAGGCCGGTTGGCTGGCGGCCTCTACGGGGTGTGCATCGGCGGGCTCTTCGCGGGTGAATCGATGTTCCATCGCCAAACCGACGCTTCGAAGGTGGTCCTCGTCGCGCTGGTCGCCATGCTGCAAGACGCCCGTTCCTCGCTGCTCGACGTGCAGTGGGCCACCCCTCATCTGAAGACGCTGGGCGCGGTCGAGATCAGCCGGGCGGACTACCTACAACTTCTGGCCGCCGCCGTGGCCCAGCCCCAACCTGACGGGTTCGGGGGTTAGCGCCCGCCGCAGGACTACTTGGACGAAGAGCAGGCTCTTTGTTTACTCAATCCTGCGGCGGGCACTTAGGAGACGAAAGCTTCATCGGGCGGCTAACGGCCTGCCGCGAGCTGTTCGGCCTTGGCGGCCAGGCCCGGGGCGTCGAGAACCCTCTCGCACAGATCGGCGAAGCCGGGGCTTGGCCCGGTCCAGCGCAGCTCGCTGTAGCCGGAGATCACCGGCGGGTCGCGCCGAAGAGTAGCCAGGTCTTTGAACAGGCCGGCCAGCGGGCGCTGGTCGGCCAGCGTGGCCGCCAGGGTCGGCGCACCCCGGACGGGAACCTCCCACTTTCCGGCCGCGTTGGGGATGGCCTCCAGATGGCCGTAGCGGGCCAGGACGGCAGCCGCCGTCTTGGCCCCCCAGCCGGGCAGCCCCGGGAAGCCGTCGGCCGAGTCGCCCACCAGAGCCAGCCAGTCCGGGATCGACGCGGGTGCCACGCCGAACTTGGCCCGCACCCCATCCTCATCGATGACCTGTCTCTTGCGCCGGTCCATCTGCACGACCCGGGCGCCGACCACGCACTGGCCCAGATCCTTGTCCGGGGTACAGATCACCACCTGGCGCACGTCCGGGTCGGCTGCGCCGGTCGCGGCCGCCGAAGCCAGCGCGTCGTCCGCCTCGAGATCGACCATGGGCCACACCATCACGCCCATGGATGCCAGGGCGTCTTCGAGCAGCCCGAACTGGCCCAGAAGGACGGGGTCCATCCCAGCGCTGGTCTTGTAGCCGGGCCACAGCTCGTTGCGGAACGACTCGATGACATGATCGGTGGCCACGCCGACGTGGTCGGCGCCTTGTTCGATCAGGGAGGCTACGGAGGTGAGAACCCCGCGGACTGCTCCTACTTCCTGGCCCGCCGAGTTGCGGTGCGCCGGGACGGCGAAGAAGTGCCGGAACAGCTCGTAGGTTCCGTCGACGAGGAACAGGCGGGCGCCTGGGGTATCGCTCAGGACGGCAATACTGGCATATGGCTCCACCGCGGCTCTTATGACGGAATGGCTCCTGTGCGACTATGGCCAGGTGTTGTCGGCCTCACCGCCACATGAGGAGTGGGAGAGGTTGCGGCACCTCGCCCGTAGCCCCGCCGACCGGTGCGACGATTTCGACTCCCTCTACTGGCTGAACCGCCCCGCCTACGACCGGGCCGATCTGAGCGCCCTCGAGTACTGGACTGCGGTCGTGGGCCAGCCGCCCGCCGGATCGACGTTGGTCCAGATGATTGAAATCGACACCGCCATCTGGCTGCATCCGAACCGGGCCTCGGTGACGGCCGCCGTCGGAGCGGCCCGGCGCGGCTTCAGGCTCGCCCTTTTTTCGAATGCCCCCATCGATGTGGCGGCTGGGATAGACCGGCTGGAGTGGCTGGGCCCTTTCGAGCGCCGTTTCTACAGTTGCCGCCTGCGTTCCGTCAAGCCGGAGCCCGAGGCGTACCGGAAGGTGTTGACCGCGCTGGGCGCGGCGCCTGGTGACGTGACGTTCTTCGACGACCGGCCAGCCAACGTCGACGCGGCGGCCGAGCTGGGGATCAGGGCCGTGCTGTTCGAGGGCCCGGAGCAGCTGTTGGCTGTCAGCAGCCGAGGGGATACGTAGCCGCTGCTCAGAACCCGTCGGCTTCTCCCACATGGAAATAGTCTTGCGATAGCGGCTCAGGCCGGCTCGGGCGTCAACACGTCCCCGCCCGACTCGGTAACCAGGAGCGTGTGCTCGAACTGGGCGGTGCGCTTGCCGTCGACTGTGACCGCGGTCCATCCGTTGTCCCACATGCGTTCCCGCCAGGCTCCCATGGTGATCATGGGCTCGATGGTGAAGGTCATGCCCGGCTTCATGATCGTCGAGGCCGACTCGGTGTAGTAGTGGGGGACGTTCGGCGGGAGGTGGAACTGCTCCCCGATGCCGTGGCCCACGAAGGTGCGCACCACCCCGAAGCCGTGCGATTCGGCATGGGCTTGGATGGCCCTACCTATGTCGGACAGGGGCCGGCCGGGGCGCACTGCTGCTATCCCCAGGTCACGGCACTCGCGAGTTACCTCGACCAACCGGCGTGACTCGGGATCGACGTCGCCGACGAGGAAGGTGGCGTTGCAGTCTCCGTGCACTCCGCCTATGTACGCGGTCACATCGATGTTCACGATGTCGCCGTCGGCCAGAGGCCGGTCGTCGGGGATGCCGTGGCAGATCACCTCGTTGACCGACGTACAGATCGACTTCGGGTAGCCGTGATAGTTGAGGGTCGAGGGATAGGCCCCCCGCTCGACATAGGCCCGGTGGGCCACCCGGTCGAGCTCGTCGGTCGTCATTCCCGGGGCCACCGCGGCGCCACAATCGGCCAGCACCTCGGCCGCGCTCCGGCCGGCTACCCGCATGCGCTCTACGATCTCGGGCGACTTCACCATTGGTTCGTCCCGCTTCGTCGGCTTCCCGCTCAGGTAGTAGTCCGTCGGCACGATGCCTTCCGGCACCGCCAGCATGGGGCTGACCCGCCCGGGCAGAACCCGGCCCTCGGAGGTCTTGTGGCAACGCTTGTACTTGCGCCCGCTGCCGCACCAGCACGGATCGTTGGACTTGAGGCCCGATCCCGGGCCCGCTCCCGCCTCGCCACTAGGCGCCCGCCTGGTGGTCGACACCGTCCGCACTAGCGGCTCACTCCTGCACCAGCTCGATCAAAGTCCCAAACGATGTCTTCGGATGCAAGAAGGCCACCGTCGTCCCGCGCGAACCCAGCCGGGGCTGCTCGTCGATGGCTCGGGCACCCGCCTCTACCGCGTCGGTCAAGGCGGCCCCGCAGTCCGCTACCCGATAGCCCACGTGATGCAGGCCCTCTCCCTTGTTGGCCAGGAACTTGGCGACGGGCGAGTCATCCCGGGTCGGCGTCAGCAACTGGACATAGGACTCCGCCACGTTCAACAGCGCCTCTTCCACGCCGTCGCGTTCCACGACCTCCCGATGGGCGAGGGTCGCCCCGAGCGTGGTCGCGTACCAGTCGATGGCCGCATCCAGGTCATGCACCGCGATCGCTATGTGGTCGAGCTCGGTCAACGCCATCGACTCAGGGTACCGCCGGAGCGCCCCGTAGACTGGCGGCGTCGTTTCCGCGACCTACACGGCTTCTGCGATCTACGCGGACTAGGAGGATGACACAACATGCCTGGATCGGTGATCGTCGCCGGCGCCCGCACGCCCATCGGAAGGCTCTCCGGGGCCCTGGCCAGCTACTCGGCCGCCCAGCTCGGCTCGTTCGCAGTACGGGCCGCGCTCGAACGGGCCCACGTCTCGCCCGGCGAGGTCGACTACGTGATCATGGGCCAGGTGCTGCTCGCTGGCACCGGCCAGGTCCCGGCCCGCCAGGCCGCGGCTGCGGCCGGCATCCCCATGAGCACTCCGGCCACGGTCGTGAACAAGGTGTGCCTCTCCGGTCTGAACGCCATATACCAGGCCGACCTGATGATCTCCGCGGGCGAAGCCGACGTGGTCATAGCGGGGGGCATGGAGTCGATGACCAACGCCCCGCACCTGCTCCTCGGCGCCCGCCAGGGCTACCGGCTTGGGAGCGCCGAGCTGCGTGACGCGCTCATGCACGACGGGCTGGAGGACGCTCACAGCCACGAAGCCATGGGCAAGGACAGCGAGAACTACATGCCCCAGTTCCCGAACGTCACCCGCCTGCGCCAGGATGCCTTCGCCGCGGAGTCCCACGAGCGGGCCGCCCGGGCCACCAAGGACGGGCGCTTCGGCGAGGAGATCGTGCCCGTCGAGATCCCCCAGCGCAAGGGCGAAGCGGTCGTGGTCGACACTGACGAGGGCATCCGGACCGGCACGACCGGCGAGTCCCTGGCCCGGCTCCGGCCGGCTTTCGCCGAGGGAGGCTCGATCACGGCGGGGAACTCCTCGCAAATAAGCGATGGGGCGTGCGCTGTGGTCGTCATGTCCAAGGAGGCGGCGGCCCGCACCGGGGTAGTGCCGCTGGGCGAGGTGGTGAGCTACGGCATGGTGGCAGGACCGGACACCTGCCTGATGACACAGCCGTCACGATCCACGTTGAAAGCCCTCGCCAAGACCGCTTATTCGGTCAAAGATGTAGCCCTCTTCGAGTTCAACGAGGCTTTTGCCGCGGTCGCCCTCGCGTCGATCGACGATCTGGGCCTGTCGCCTGACGCCGTCAACGTGAACGGGGGCGCGGTGGCTCTCGGCCACCCGATCGGCGCGTCCGGCAACCGGCTCGCCCTCACCCTCCTCCACGAGCTGCGCCGCCGTGGCGGCGGAGTCGGCGTGGCGGCTCTGTGCGGCGGGGGTGGCCAGGGCGACGCGCTGGTCGTCCGCTCTGTCGAGTGAGCCTGCCGTCTTGCGGATCGCAGTCATAGGCGCCGGCGCCATCGGTGCGGTCGTCTCCGCCGCCGGGGTGGAGTCGGGCCACGACGTGACCCTCTGCGTCCGTCCCCCGATCGACTCGTTGGAGGTGGTGCGGGACGGACGCTCCTCGGCTCTGGCCGTGGCGGTGGCCTCCTCCCCCCCGCCCGGGCCGGTCGCAGACGTCGTCTTCCTGACCGTCAAGGCCAACGACACGGCGTCCGCCGCGCCGTGGCTGGGCGCGTTGTGCGGTCCGGACACGTTGACCGTGGCGGTCCAGAACGGGCTGGACCATGCGGCACGGGTGTCCGCCTACCTGCCGGCCGGGGCCGGGCCGGTGGCCGCCGGGCTCGCCTACATCGCGGCGGAGCGCCTCGGCCCGGGGCGGGTCCGCCATCTGAACGGCTCGCTGCTCCAGGTGCCTGATCGCCACGTGGCGGTCATCGAGTCGGCGGTGTCGGCCGGGCTGAAGGTGAGAGGAACCGATGACATCCTCACCGCATCCTGGCGCAAGCTCCTCGCCAACCTGGTGGCCAATCCCATCACTGCCCTCACCCTGCAGCGCATCGGCGTGATGGCGGCGCCGGGCATCGAGGAGCTGGCCCGGGCCGTGCTGGTCGAGGCGTTGGCAGTGGGACGGGCAGAGGGGGCGGTGCTGGCCGACGCCGAGGTGGATCGGATCGTGGCCGGAACCGCTCAATACGGCTCCGACACGGGCAGCTCCATGCTCTACGACCGCCTGGCGGGGCGCCCCATGGAGCACCAGTACCTCACCGGCGAGGTCGTACGCCGGGCAGCCACCCACGGCATACCCGTCCCCCTGAACTCTGCTCTTCTCGCCCTCTTGGACGCCCTCGATCGGGTGGAAAAGGCAGAGCCGCCGGATTCCTTCCGGGGCTCCTCGTTTTCTGTGGACACTGGCGCTATCTGAGAAGCTGTCGCAACCCCGCGGGGAGGGAGAAGGCGGCAGCTCGTCTTTGACCAACTCTCCTCGCCGCTCTCCGCCCAGGACGCCTTCTCCCACCTCGAAGTAGTTTGCAACAGCTTCTGAGGACGCTCATCTCCATCTTTTGAATACCAGCGCCCACAGACTCTCGAGTGAGGGGGACGGGCGCGCCCGCGGCGGGGGTGCTCCTGGGTTACTCCCCCACCGCTCGGCGCCCCTCGAGAGCCCTCCCGAGGGTCACCTCGTCCGCGTACTCCAGGTCGCCCCCGACCGGAAGTCCACTGGCGATGCGGGTGACCTGCAACGGCAGGTCCTTCAGCAGCTTGGACAGGTACAGCGCAGTGGCGTCGCCCTCGATGTTGGGGTTGGTGCAGAGGATGACCTCTGTGATCCCCTCGGGATCGAGACGGGCCAGTAGCTCGCGGATACGCAGCTTGTCGGGGCCGACGCCGTCGATGGGGCTGATGGCGCCCTGCAGGACGTGATAGCGACCGCGGAACTCACGGGTCTTCTCGACCGCGACCACGTCACGGGGCTCTTCCACGACGCACACCACGGTCCCGTCGCGCCGGGAGTCCCGGCAGATCTCACACTCCACCGGATCGTCCGGGCTCACCCCGCCAGCGGCTGACTCGGCGATGTTGAAGCACCGCCGGCACCACGACACCCGCTCTTTGGCCACTGTGATCGATCGGGCCAGGCGCAAGGCGTCCTCGGGCGCCAGTTTGAGGAGGTGGAACGCGATTCTCTGGGCCGACTTGGGCCCGATTCCTGGCAGGCGCCCCAGCTCGTCGATCAGCTCCTGAACCGCGTTGGCATACATCCGGCCCCGAGATTACCGGGGCACCCTATCCACCTAGGAGACCCCCGAGCCCGGGAAGGCCCGGAAGCCCTGCTGCGTTCCCCAGAGCGCTCGTCGCCAGCTGACCGGCTTTCTCCATGGCATCGCGGACGGCGGCCAGCACGAGATCCTGCAGCATCTCGACGTCACTTGCCTCCACCACGGCCGGATCGATGATGACCTCCTGGAATTCCATCGCCCCGGTCACCTTGATCTTGACCGCCCCGCCGCCCGAGCTGCCTTCGACGACCTGCCCGGCCGCTGACGCCTGGGCCTCTTGAATGTTCTGCTGGACCTGGCCCAACCGTGAGAGCAGGGAGCCGAGATCGAGCTGCGGGCCCTCCTCGCTCACCGGGCCGCCACCTTCACAAAATGCCTCACGGGCCCACGATTGTTCATGGTCTTCATGGGTTGACCTCCTCGGCGCCGGGGAACGCATCCAGCAGCCGTTGCTCCGGTGAAGCTACCCCCCCGGGCGCATCCTCCAAGGTCGCCAGGTCGTAGTCCTCCTGGTCCTCCTCGGCAGCCTTCACGACAGGGGGAGCAGCACCAGACGCGGCGCTGGCCGGGGGCGCTTCCCCGTCGAGCACCAACTGCAGCGGCACCGGCCGCCCGAAGTGCTGGGCCAAGGCGGCCTCGACTTCGGTCAGGTTGGATTGGGCTCGGCTGAGCAGACCGCGGTCGGGCACCGCGTAAACCGCACTCCGACCAGCCGAAGGCAGGAAGCGGCCACTGGCCACATAGACCTTCACCGCCGGGCGGAGGGAGGGGAGGATGCGGTCGCCCCACGCCATGGTCAACTCCTCCCGGGACGGTACGGCTGCAGCCTCTCCCGAAAGGGGCGGGGCCGTAGGCACAGCGGGAGGGCGGGCAGCCGGGGCAGCTGGCGGGGAACCCTCCGAAGGAGCCGGACGAACCGCAGATGGCGTCGGACCGGGCCGCTCCCGCGCCCCTCGAAGGGCGCCCAGCGCGGCTCGGGACTGGTCACTGCCCGATGCCGGCGTGGTGGAAAGCGGGTCTTTCCCTGACGAAGCGGGCAGCTGAGGCGCCGGACCCACCCGCCCCACAGAGTCCACCTGGGCCACCTGGGCCACCTGGGTCATCCGGCTCGGCGGCTCGACCGGGCTGGCCCGCCCCGGCCCTGAGCCACCACCGTGCTGTCCCACGGCCTTTTCCAATCGCTCGATCCGCTCCAGCAACGCGGCGCGGCTGTCGTCGACCTCGGGTGCTGCCAGCCGGACCAGCGCCACTTCGAGAGTGGTGCGAGGATCGGCCGCCTCCCGGATATCGATCAACGCCTGCCCCACCACCTCCATAGCCCGCACCAGGGCTGCGGCCCCGAGCTTGCGGGCCCGGGCCTCGGCTTCCGCCGCCGCTCCCTCCGAGAGCGGGACCAGCGACGGGGCGCGCGTCGAAAGGAAGCCGTTGCGCAGGTACTCGAGCAGCTCGGTCCCCAGCCGGCGAGGATCCAGACCCGCCTGCACCGCCTCGGCCACCTTCACCAGGACCGCCCCGGGATCCTGGTCGATCAACCCGTCCACCAGCTGCGGAACCACGTTCGAGTCGTCCTCGAAAGCACCGGCCGCGGCCACCTGGTCGAGAGCCGACAGGGCGTCGCGGGCGGACCCGTGGCCCCGCCGGACCACCAGATCGAGGGCGTCCGAGCTCAAGTCGATATCCGCCCGGCCCGCCACCTCGCTCAAGAGGGACGCCATGACATCCGAGCCGAGAAGGCGGAACTCGAAGTGCTGGGTGCGGCTCCGGATGGTCTCGAGGACCTTCTGGGGATCGGTGGTGGCGAGCACGAAGATGACGTGCCCGGGCGGCTCCTCGAGCGTCTTGAGCAAAGCGCTCGACGCGGCCGAGGTCATCTGGTGGACCTCGTCGACGATGTACACCTTCCAGCGCCCTGGGGTACCGAGGGCCACCCGCGACAGCAGGTCACGCATCTCGTCGATGCCCCGGTTGGTCGCCGAGTCCAGCTCCTGGACGTCGAGGGACACGCCCTGGCGGATCGCCACGCACGACTCACAGACTCCACAAGGCTCGCCATCGACTGGCTTCTCGCAGTTCAGGGCCATGGCGAGTATCCGGGCCGTGCTGGTCTTGCCCGTCCCTCTGGGGCCGCTGAACAGGTAGGCGTGGGCGACCTTGTGGTTCCTGACCGCAGCCTGCAGGGGTCGGGTCACGTGACCCTGGCCGACCACCTCGGAGAACCGCTGCGGCCTGAAGCGCCGGTACAGCGCCTGATAAGGGGTATCCGCTACGTCAGCCACTCGGTCAACACTAGAAGGTCGCTGTGACTACTAACCCGGGACCCCAGGTCCAGGCACCCGGCGCGGTGGTCAGGCTGATCTGCGGCACACGGAGCGATCCGCTGAGAGCTGCTGCCGTCAGGCCCTGACTCGGTTCACGGTGCTCGGTTGCGCAGGACCCGACCACCGCGCCCGGCGCCCGGCCTCCGCCCGACAGGATAGCCTGTTGAACCCAGTAACAGACCCGGAGGGGTGCGAGAGCGGCCGAATCGGCACGATTGGAAATCGTGTGTCCTTCACGGGACCGTGGGTTCAAATCCCACCCTCTCCGCCAGGGATGGTCACTGGTCAGCGGGTTGGAGCTCGTCCCGCTGACCGGCCGACCGTCCGCTGATTGGCCGTAAACAGGCGGCTCGACGAGGCTGGGTGTCGGGCTAGCGCTCTTCCTCGACCCGCGCCTTCCGCGACCTGCTACCTGGAAGACAGCACCCTCGGATGGCCGGGCCCCCCGCTGATCTACCTGTTACAGCGTGACCCTCAGGCGCTAGCATTCCCATGGGCTGAAGCAGTCGACCGATGGCGAGAGGACTCGTGGTGAGTGTCGCAGCTGATGAAGGCCAGGGCGTCCTGGAAGCCGATTTTCTCGTAGTGGGCGCGGGTATGGCGGGAATGACGGCGGCCGGGTTCGCTGCCCATCACGGAGCATCAGTCGTGGTCGTGGAGAAAGGACCCAAGATCGGAGGGTCGGCCGTGCTCTCGGGCGGAGGGCTGTGGACCGCTGCGGATGTCGAGACTCTCCGCTCGGTTAACCCGCAAGGCGATCCTGAGCTCGGACGGGTGCTGATCGAAGGATACGAGGCGATCGGTGAGTGGATCGAGTCTACGGGTGTTGCGATCAGCGAACGGAGACCGTCGGACGTGATTCAGGGCTTCGCGTCCTGGGGGCGAAGCTTCGACGTTTTGGGCTACGTCCAGCGGTGCAGCCGGATGGTGATTGATGCAGGCGGGGCGGTTGTCACCGGCGCGACCGTTCAACAACTGATCGTAGAAAATGGCCAAGTGGCCGGGGCAGTCGTCGTCGACCGAGACGGGGAGACGTCCGTGAAGGCACCGTTCACGCTGCTGTCGAGCGGTGGATTCCAGAATGATCCGGTACTGCGCAAGAAATATATCGGAGAGCATGCTGATTCGCTGCTGGTTCGCTCCAACCCCAACAGCGCTGGTGACGGACTCCGTCTCGGGATGTCGGTCGGGGCCGGGATATCTCCGCACATGGACGGCTGGTACGGCCACACGGTGCCGTACCCGTTGCAGCGCTTCACCCCCGCCGATTACCTCCGACTGGCACAGTTCGGATTGAGCCCGCGCAGCATTTTGCTGGATCGGGCTGGGAATCGTTTCATCGATGAATCTGTCGGCTACTACATCAACGCACAGATGGTCAGCCGTTTGCCTGCCGGACACGCGCTTCTTGTCTTCGACGATACCGCCCGCGCAGAGGACGCCTCAGGGTTCGGCGCGGCCGAACAAATCGATCGGCCGCGCGAGGCGGCCCGAGAGGGAGCGCGCGTCGCAGAGGCCGATCACCCCGGCGAGCTGGATGCAATGGTCAAGCCCTGGGGGTTCTCAGGAGTCGCGACAGCAATCGAACAGTTCAATCGGGATCTCGCCAACGATACTCTCAGCCCCCCTCGAAAGCGGAACCGCTGTCCTCTGCGGAAAGCGCCGTTCTTCGCGATGGAGGTACAACCTGCGATCACCTTCACTATGGGCGGACTCAGGATCGATGGTCATGCCCGCGTCCTGGATGAGCGAGGGCAAATCATCCCCGGCCTATTAGCCGCGGGGGTTGACGCCGGGGGCATCTACTACATGGCCTACGCCGGCGGATTGGCCTACTCCGGGGTCTTCGGCATGCAAGCCGCCGAGAACGTCCTCTCAGCTCGCTCATAACTCACACCCGCCGATGGTGGGGCCGTTATGTATGCGAGATAGAGTCGGTTGCGAGCGAATCAGAGTGGTCCATCCGAGGTGGTCAGACGTCAATAAGGAGTAAGTATGGCTGGGCGCGTTCAGGGCAAGGTTGTTTTCATCACCGGCGGCGCGAGAGGGCAAGGCCGCAACCACGCACTCAGGCTCGCCGCTGAGGGTGCGGACGTCGTTCTGTTCGACATCTGTCATGACCTGAAGACAGTGGCCTACGACCTCGCTTCCCCCGAAGACCTGGCCGACACCGTGGCCGCCATTGAGGGAACAGGGCGCAAGGCGATCGGCATCGAAGGTGACGTCCGGGACTTCTCCGCGCTAGAGGCCGCTGTGGATCGGACCATCGAGACTTTTGGGAAGCTGGACGTCGTCTTGGCCAATGCCGGTATCTCTGGCAGGGCGCCCGGTCACGAGATGGCAGGCTGGGCGGCAACAGCCGGTACCAACATCGTGGGGGTGATGAACACCTTCCATGCCGCGTTGCCGTCTATGAACTCGGGTGGCTCCGCTATTGCAACCGGCTCCTTCGCCGCGCTGAAGCCCGGCGGCATCGGCCGGGAGCCCAGCAGCCAGGCCTACAGCTATGCCAAGCGAGCCTTGATCGAGTACGTGAAGCGTCTGGCTGCCGCGGCCGGTGGGTTGGGAATCCGGGTCAACGGCGTGCATCCCACCAACACCAATACCCGGCTGCTGCACAATGACCAGCAGTACCGGGCGTTCCGCCCTGACTTGGAGCACCCGACTCGGGAAGATGTCTTGCCTGCATTCGCCTCGATGCACCTGCTGCCCGACGTCCCTTACATCGAGTCTGATGACGTCACCAACGCGGTTCTCTACCTCGCCTCAGACGAGTCGCGTTACGTCACCGGTCAGTTCATCGCCATCGACGCCGGCGCGCACCTCAAGCTGCTCGACTAGGGACGAGGCAGTAGTGCATACCGGCGGCAAGCCCAACCCCGCCCGGCGCGGAGTTGGCGTGCACATGAAGGCGGCCAGGTGCTCGAATCCAGCTGGGCCGCCATCCAGTCCATGAGCGGCTTGGGTCCTCGTTTCACGCTTTCACCAATATCTACGGCCCCAGGCGCCGGATGTTGAGCTTTAAATTTGGCTTTGTATGGAAAGGCGCTCCAGCAACTAGCTAGCTCGTAGCGATGACTCTGCTGTCCGGCGAACGTCTGATGGATGGCACAACGGTGAGCAGTGTCGTCAGGCTAACCAGAACGGAGACGAAATGGACATTATCAACCTGGGTGCGGCGGACAGGCTGCCCCCCG
>JAFAWZ010000061.1 GCA_019241495.1 Acidimicrobiales bacterium
CACCGACGACCTGGGCATACCGATCAACCACTACGTGGAGTTGAAGTTCGACGGGCTGCAGAATGTGGTGAACGCGCTCGGCGGTATCAGCGAGGACTTCCCCGAGCGGGTCTACGACCTGGAGTCGGGGTTGAACATCCAGACCACAGGATGCGTGCATCTCAACGGGTCGCAAGCCCTGGCCCTGGTGCGGGCCCGTCACCTGCAATACGACCCGCCCGGGAACGCTTCGCCGGTGACGGGCTGGCCATATGACCCCGAATCGGACCTGTCGAGGATCGTGCGAGATCACGTGTTCCTGCGGGTGCTGGCCACTACCGCCATCTCCCAGGGACTGACCGATCCTCTGAAGCTCAACGCCTTTTTGGGGGCGATCATCAACCAGTTGATCATGGACCCCGGGCTGAAGAACGAGATGGTCAAAGTGGCGGCCCATTACCGTCACGTCAACCCCAACACGGTACCCGAGATGACCTTGCCCATCACCACCGTGGGCAACTACCACTACGGCGGATACGACATCGGCGATGTCGACTTCCCGGTCGAGCCGGCCGACGATCAGGTCATCGCCCAATGGGACGGCCAAGCCCTGCCCGCCCCCGCAGCGCCGACGGTGGTGAAGGTCTTCAACCTGGCCGGCACCTACAACTTGGCCGCCAACACCGCGGCGTCGCTCAACGCCGACGGAGTCAAGGCCACGGTGGGCGGCGACTCCCCCGTTCCGGGAACACCGACCGAAACCTTGGTGCAATACACGCCCGCGTCGCTGGCCCAGGCGGTGGCGGTGGCCAGACATCTGGCCGGGGCGGTGATGCTCCAGACCGATTCCTCGTTGCCGGCAGGCACGATCAACCTGCAGGCCGGGTCGCTGCTGTCGGTGACACCGCCCGGGGCCGCGACGACGCCGGCCGCCACCGCCGCGCCTGCCAACTCCGCGGCGCCGCCGACGACGGCCGCGGCGGCTCCTACCTTCAACGGGCAGAAACCGAGCGCCTCGACCGACCAGATCCAGCCGTGGGATCCCACCGCCTGCCCGGCGAAATGAACCGGGTTCGAGAGGGCCGGCGAAGAGGCACCTTCGACGACAGTCCCAGTCGGGCGTTGATTTCGGCTGGCCGAGGCGGAACGTTTAGTCCGATCGCGGTTTCGCGCTCGGCACCCCGGACCCGCCGGGCGGACGGCCGTCGGAGGTCCCTAGGGCCATGGGGACTCGGGCTACTACCACGTCGGGACAGGCCCGTAGGGCGTTGCTGAGAACCAGGTCGACCTGGTTGTGTAACAGCCGGTAGCGCAGATGTTCGGGCACCACCGTGGGGATCAGGACGATGATCTGCTCGTGGCGGCTGTCTCGCAGGTCGTTCACGAAGCTCACCAACGGTGCGGCGACCGAGGCGAACTCGGTCCGCAGGATTTCCAACGGGATGCCCGGGTCCCACTGGCGCCACTGGCGTTGCAACTCCTCGACGCGGTCGTCGGTGTCACTGGATTCGAGGGCGACGGTCACCGCGATGACCTGGGAGCTGATCGACAGGGCCTGGGCGATGGCATGCTCGGCCAGGCGCGACACGCCGGTGACGGGCACCACCACCAGGCACGGCTTTCGTTCTGGCTTGGCCGGGATGAGGCCGAGCCCCAACGTGGTGGCGGCTCGGTCGTAGTAGGCGTGGATGCGCACGAACAAGAAGATGAACGCCGGAACGGCGACCACTACGACCCAGGCGCCCTCGGTGAACTTGGTGGCCAGGAACACAACGGTGGCGACGGCGGTTATCACCGCACCCAGACCGTTGATGGCGGCCCGGTGGCGCCATTGGGATGGCCGGTTTCTCCACCAGTGGACGACCAGCCCGGCCTGGGAGAGAGTGAACCCGGTGAACACCCCGATGGCGAACAGCGGGATGAGAGTAAGGGTGTTGCCGTTCACGGCGATCAGCAACGCTGCGGACATGGCCGACAGAGCCCAGATGCCGTTGGCGAACACCTGCCGGTCGCCTCGCAGGGCGAACAGGTGGGGCAGGTAGTTGTCCCGGGCCACCAGGCTGGCCAGCACCGGCAGCCCGCCGAAGGAGGTGTTGGCGGCCAGGGCGAGCACCAAGGTGATGGTCAGCGACACCAGGTAGTAGGCCCAGTGGCGGCCGACGGCCATGCCCATGATCTGGCTGAGCACGGTCTGGCCGGAGCGGGGAGCGATGTGCCAGCGCCGGGCCAGGACGGCCAGGCCGAGCAGCATCGCCCCCAGTATCACCCCCAAGAGCAGCTCGGTCCGTTTGGCCCGCACCGGTTTGGGGTCCTTGAACAGGGGTACGCCGTTGGCGATCGCCTCCACCCCGGTGAGTGCGCTGCACCCGGCCGAGAACGCTTTGAGGACCAGCAGAACACCGACGGTTTGGAGGCCGTGGGTTGGCAGCTGGCTTTGGCCGGGCTGGGGCACGTTGACAGCCAGGGGATGGATGAGACCGACTGCGATGATGGCGAGCAGTCCGACGATGAAGACCATGGTCGGCAGCAGGAACGCCCGGGCTGTTTCGCCCAGACCGCGCAAGTTCAACACGGTCACCACTGCCAGGATCGCTAGGCAGATCGGCACCGTCGCCGAGGTGAGACTGGGGAACGCTGAGGTGAGCGCACCGACGCCGGCAGCGATTGAGACCGCCACAGTCAAGGTGTAGTCGACCACCAAAGAGGCGGCGGCCGGCAGGCTCACCCGGGGCCCGAAGTTGGCCTTGGTCACCGCGTAGGCGCCGCCACCGCCCGGGTAGGCGTCGATCACCTGGCGGTAGGAGAACACCAGAATGGCGAGCAGGACCACGATCGAGATCGTGATCGGTAACACCAGGTGCAGGGCGCTGGCTCCAGCGACGGCCAGTACCACGATGATCGCTTCGGGGCCGTAAGCCACCGAGGTCAACGCGTCCAGCGAAAGCGCCGACAGCCCCTCCACCGGGGTGATCTCCTCCTGGGAGATCTGCCGGGACCGCAGCGGCGGGCCGATCAAAAGCCGCCGCAGCGACCGGGCAGCAGAGGTTTCAGTGGTCGGCGAGCTCGGCACCCCCGAATCGTAGAAGACCGCCCGTCGTGCCGACTCACTTCACGATCCGGGGTAGGGACGACTACTTGCCCGGCTGGTGGCCTTATTCGTCGGCGGCCAGGACGACCCCGATCTGTTCGATGACGTTCCAGCTGACCGAGCTCACGCTGGGCTCGAGGCTGAGCCGGCTAACGGCGGACTCGAGAGCGACGTCGTCACGACCGAAACGCTGGAGTTCGGCTTCGACTTCCACCAGGTCGCCGTGCTCGAGGTTCTCGCTGCGCACGGCCCGCAGGACGAACTCGTCGCGGGTGAGAGCCTGCACCACCAAGGCCCGGATGTGAGCCTCGTCGGCCGAACGGCACACGGCCCGGAAGGTGTAGACGGTCTCCACCTCGCTCTCCTCGGTGGCCGGTATGCGATCGATGCGCCGGGCAACCGGCCGCAAGAAGGCATGGGCGATGATGACCAAGACGGCGGCGATTACCGCTTCGACGATGTAGCCGCCCCCGGCCAGCACCCCCACCGCGGAGGAACACCAGATGGTGGCGGCGGTATTGATGCCACGTACATTTACCCCGTCGCGCAGGATCACCCCGCCACCGAGAAAGCCCACCCCGGACACCACGTAGGCGGCGATTCTGGTCGGGTCGGCACCAGTTGACCCGCCGAGCAGGTCACCGAACAGCACGAACAGGGCGGCCCCCAGGGAGACCAGGGCGTTGGTCCGCAGACCGGCCATGCGTTGACGCCACTGGCGCTCGACGCCGATAACGGCGCCGAGAGCCAGGGCGACGGCGGCCCGGCCGGCGAAGTCGGCGATCTCTGCCGCCGAGGGTGAGATGGCGAAGTCAGAGATGCCAGCGGCCATA
>JAFAWZ010000255.1 GCA_019241495.1 Acidimicrobiales bacterium
CGAAGTACACGTACTCTTTCAAGGTGAGGTCCGCCAAGTAGGCGTCGCCCTCGATCGTCTCGCCCGACTTGTTGGCGTTGCCCGAGACGAAGGCCAGCCCGAAGATGTCGGTGGTGATATCGGCCGGGCAACCCGGCCCCGGCGTACCCGGGAAGGGTCCGAGCGGGATGAACTGCCCGGCGGCCGACCCGCTGCTGCCGGCCGCGAATGCGGCTGGCGTGAACACGCCGAGACCTCCGATGGCCGCCACGGAGGCGGCCAGGCAGGCCAGCTTGATCGATGGCTTTCTCATGGTTACCCCTTCTATGTCGTAAGCCCTGTCCGACAGTCAGGCAAACCGGGTGAGGCACCACAAATAAGAGGTCTTCGAGCTTCGGTCCATGAGGCAAGATCACGAGAGTGTCAAGTACGACCACAATTCTGTCGATTTAGGCGATTAGTGCTTCGAATCAGGTTGTGAGGAAACGATGCTCAACAAAACGTCCCCGGTAGTCCTGGTCATCGACGACGAACCTCTCATGGTGCGCCTGCTGCGCGTCCTGCTGGAAGACGAGGGATACACGGTGTTCGAGGCCATGACGGGGCCTATAGGCCTGGCTCTGGTTCCCGCCATATCCCCGGACGTGGTCGTACTCGACGTCATGATGCCGGGGATGGACGGGGTCGAGGTGTGCACTCGCGTAGCGGCGGGGTTCCCGGAACTGCCAGTGATCATCGTCACGGCCAGGGACGATCGAGAGCTCGAGGAGCGCTGTCAGGCTGCCGGGGCCAGGCATTTCCTGACCAAGCCACTCGCGCCTGGTCGGCTCGAGGAACTGTTGCGCTCCCTGGTTTGCACGCCGTCTGTAGCAGAACCTGAGACGCCCTGGAAGGCTGAGTATCCAATGGCCGACTACCTGCCACCCGCAAAGATCTAGGGCTGTACGCAGGAGATTCCGCCTATCACCGTGCTCTCCGCCGTGGCCCCCGAATGAGCGCTGGCCCAGTTGGAGCCGACCAGGGCGACGACTTCGAACCAGTAGTTGCCCGTGGCCAGCGATCCGCTGGTCCACGACGTGCTGGTGGCGCCGGTCACAATGACGGAGTATCCGGTGGTCGCGGACGTGGTCGAGTCGTAGATGGTGTAGCTGGTGGCCCGAGCCACGCTGCTCCAACTGACCACGATCGCACCGCTCAGGGCCGACTGGCAACTCGCCGAAGCACCGGCCGGTGGTGAAGGAAGCCCTTGGGCCGCCGCTTGTCCTGAAGAAGCTGCGGCAACGGTGACAGGCCATGACGCCACGGCCGGTCCGGGGTCGATCAGCGCGAGAGCAAAGACTGCGCAGGCGATTGCCCCGATAACGAAAGAGAGACGCACCGCTCGGACTGGCCCATTCAGCTCGTCCAGCTGTCTGTGGCGGGACTGGACGTCGCAGTTGCGGCTCCTCCGGTAGCGGTCACGCCGACCAGGGAGGGCATCGAGAAGAAGGTGCTGGCGCAAGCCGCCGGAGCCGACGCGGTCATGCTCGCGTCGTCAGTCAAGGTGACCGTAAGAGGATTGCCGGCTTGGCCCGAAGCGACCACGGTGAGCGCCGTCGTGAGCGTGTGCGAGCTGCCGCTGCTCGCGCTGGAGTAGTTCCAGATGACGTCACTGTTGGCGCCGGAGCAGCCCGTTTGGGCGCTGGTAAGCGCGCTCGTGGTGTACCCGGCGGCATAGGTCGTATTGGTCGGCAACTGCACCGAAGTGATGGTCACTGGATACGAGTTCGGATTGCTGATCGTCACGACCACATCTCCGTCGCCACCCGGATAGAGGAGGTTCGTAGCCGCTGGTGTCGCCACCGCGCTAATGGTCAGGTTGGAGACGGCCGCTGACTGGCTCTCACCCGAAGAGCCTGTACCGAGGCTTACCGTCCAGTTCGTCACGGCAAAGGATGTGGCTCCGACGATGAGCGCTCCGAGCAGGGCGGCGATGAGCTTCGACCCGCGTTTTGGGAGCCACCACCAAGGCTGGTTCTCAGGCCAACCCAGGAGGCCAAGGTGGCGCAGGACTCACTGGCGCAGCCGACGCCACCACGCCCGCACCCACGCCCACGCCCACGACCGGATCGTGCCCCGCCACCCTCACCAGCAGCCTGGCTCGCACTGGAGCGGCGCCGTCACGCCTGGCCCTGTGGCTCGTCGCGCTGGCCGGCATGGCCCTCGGAGCAGTCGACACGGCACTCGGAGGGCTCCTCCGACGCCGCTATGCGTTTCAGATCCACCTCTCGAGAAGGCCATGAAGGCCCGCTCGCGTCGGGAGGGTAACTGGCGCCTCGGCGCTCAGCTGTTCCGCTTGGCCGCCTCGGCCCGGACGGCCGCCACCTTCTCCCGGACGCCCTCCATGCCAGCCAGACGCCGCGGGCGGTACTCCCCGATCAACGCATCGGGCTTCACCTTGGTACCGTCCTCCGCCTGATAGACGATCTGGTGGGTCTCCCGGGCCGCGCTGAAGACCTCCAGGGTCATGCACCCCTCCGGGCCGGCGACGTGGGGTCCGTAGAACTCCCCGGGATGGGCGACCATGATGTCGCCGGCACGAAGGATCCGGTCCCCGACGTCGAGGCTGCCTGACACGACGATCTCGACTCGCTCGCAGTCGTGGGCGTGGCGGGCGATGACATGTCCGGGCTGCATGTCGAGCACCATGGCGGCCGGCGCGTCCTCTGAGTCGTCGTCGCCGAGGATGAACCAGGTCATGCGCATCGTCTCGGCCAAGTTCCGCATCGACTGATACTTCTCGGGAACGGCCCAATAACCGGCCTCATCCGGGCTGTAATGCGCCATCGTCTCCTCGCAAGGTCAGCCCGGGAGGATTACCGGGATACATGGCTTTGATAGCCCATCGACGGGCCCGGGTGCCAGCCCGGTCACCCCCAGATGAGATGAAGCTCCTCGGTTCCCCGCTCGTGGCCCAAAAAGCGAGGGGCGGGCGTGCCCGGCTCGAGCCGGTAGTCGGGGATGGCCCGGTGGAACTCTTCGAGGGCCACCCGCAGCTCCATCCGGGCCAGGTGCGAACCGAGGCAACGGTGCAGGCCGACCCCGAAGAGCATGTGCCGGGGGGTGGGCCGGTCGAAGTCCACCACGTCGGGGTCCTCGAACGTCTCCGGATCGCGGCCCGCCGACCCGGTCAGGGCGATGACGGAGTCACCCCGCTGGATGACCTGCCCACCCATCTCGACATCCTCCAACGCGACCCGCGGAAGCTGGATGATGGATTCGTAGCGCATCAGCTCCTCGATGGCCGACTCGGTGCAAGCCGGGTCGTTCACCAGCCGGTCCCGGTGAGCCGGGTGCTGGGCCAGGAACCACATCATGTTGACCAGAACGTTCGTGGTGGTGTGCAGGCCGGCGTTGTAGAGGACGAGGGTCAGGTTGAGCATCTCCCGCATGGTCATGCGACGCTTGCCGTCCAGCCGGGCGACCACCATGTTGCTGATCAGGTCGTCCCCGATGGGCCCGGTTCGCTCACGGTCCTCGAAGAGCCCCTGGAAGTAGGCCACTTGCTCGGACCGGGCGTCCTTCATCACCCGAAGCCGCTCCTCGGGATCGGTGATCTGATGGTGGTGGCGCTGCTCCTCCCCCCATGCCAGGTCGCGCAATCGGTCCACGTCGGAAGGACGGATGCCCAGCATGGGCAAGGTGATGGCGGCCGGGAGCAGCACCGCGAAATCGTCGTGGAACTCGCATCGGCCCTTGTCCCGAAACCCGGCGATCAGCCGGCGGGCCACCTCCCGGGTGGCCGGCTCGGCCGCCTTGGCTTTCTGGGGGGTGAAGGTCGAGGCCACGATCTGCCGAAAGGGGAGATGCTCGGGAGGATCGGACTGGATGAGGAGGTTGAACCCGAGATCGGTGCGCACCCCGCCCAACATCCCGTACTGGTTCGAGAACCGTTCCTGGTCCCGCAGCACCTCGCGCACGTCCTCGTACCGGCTGACCAGCCAGTGACCGGCAGCCTCGGAGTAGACCACTGGGCATTCCGAGCGGAGCCGGGCGAAGGTCGGGTAGGGATCGTCGGCCAGCTCGGGGTCACGATCGATGTCCAACTTCTGCGCCCACGCCGGGCAACCCACGACTTCTTGCTGGCTCATCTCCACCCCTAACCGTCAGCGGCCTGAGCAACACGCGGAAAAAGAAAGCATCCCCCGCCTGCCCCTTTTTAGCGGGGGATGCTTCCTTGTGTCCAGCCCGGACGCCCCGTGAACGGGCTGGCAGTTTGTGCCGTTGGACTCCATACTCGCCGCGGAATCTCAACCCCCTCAAAACGGAAGCCCTAAACCCGACCAACTCCTCGGGGCTCGTGGGCTGGGCGGGTCCCGGGGGCCAAAGGGGCAGCAGACGCCCAGGACCCGCCAACTGTGCCCCCTGCCGCGAAGGGGCAGTTCACGGCAGCAAGACAATACTAGAGGTTAAAGGGGTGGATGGGAATACGCCGAAAGTACTTTTTGGGGTCCGGTCGGTCGCTAAAGGAGCCGACCGACCGACCCTAGCTGGGTGGTTCGGGACCCCCATGAACCACTACCGGAGCCTCGGCTCCCATGCGTCTGGGTCTGCGACCAGGCGGGCTACGGGGCCGGGAAGCTTTCCTTTGACCACATCTTCGAGGGTCACCCGCTCGAGGACGGCGCGCAAGCTGGCCCGCGTCGCGACCCACACGGCTTGAAGGTGGGCAGCCGCCCCTTCGTAGGAGGCCATCTCGGGGCGCAGCCCCCGGACCTCGGCGAGGGGGCCGTCGAGAGCGCGAATGACGTCGGCCGCGGTGATCTGGCTGGGCGGCCGGGCCAGCCGGTACCCCCCCTCCATTCCCCGCTGGCTGTAGACCAGGCCGGCCCGCCTCAGATCGTTGAGAATGGCGGCGAGGAACTTGGGGGGCAGGCCCTGCGCCTGGGCCAGGACGTCGCCGGTCGCCGGTTCGTCCAGGCGAGCCAGCTCCAGGAGGGCCCGCATTCCATAGTCGACCTTGGCCGGGATGTGCACGGCCTCGTGTCTACTCGCCCGCGGCGCGCGCCTCCGGGACCTCCCAGGTCCAACGCTCCGCGTCGGACCACAGGCGGTCGAGCTGGTAGAAGTCCCGGGCCTCGGCCAACAGCAGGTGCACCACGAAGTCGCCGTAGTCCATCAACACCCAGCGAGCGTCGTCGAGGCCTTCGACGCTGCGCGGGGCCGGGCCACCCGCGGCCTTGATCTTCTCCTCCACTTCTTCGGCCATCGTCCGGATCATCCGTGGGTTGGCGCCACTTGTGATCACGAACGCATCGGTTATCGAGAGCGTTTCTCCCACCGACAGGATCACGGTGTCCTCACCCCCTTTCTCCCAGCTGGCCCGGGCGGCGAGCTCGCACCACTGCCGGACCTGTTCGAGGGTGACTTGCTCCGATGTGGTCGATCTCACCGAAGCGTGCCTGCCGATTGGATCATGTAGCTCCTCCAATGAAGCGGATCAGGTGGGAAAGGGCGTGGGTCGACGAGTTACTGAGCCATTGGGTGGCGAGAAGAGCCACCGTTACTGCCAGCATGACGAAGAGCGCCAGCACAGCAAGGAGCTCCTCCTTCACCAACCGCCGCCGGTGACGAAGGCGCCGTAACCACTCGCCGTAACCGTCGGGGCCCGCTATCACCTCAGGCGATGGCCGGGACAACGGGGCAGGCGAGACGAACGGGCGGGACTCTTCCGGCTCTGTGCTCGAGAGCGCAGCAGCCGATCCAGCCACGGGACGGTCCGTCGTCATCCTCCCCCAGCGTACATACCGGACTGCCGGATGCTGCGGACACCATTCGTGGGCTCGCCTGGTACGGCACGGCCCGGTCGTCAGGCCTCCTCCCGGCCGCGGTACATGGCACGGCCAAGGATGGCGCGCACCCCGGCTTCGGGGATCAGGTAGTCAAGGGGTCGGCCGTCTGCCGCCCGGGCCCGCAGGTCCGAGCTGGAGATCTCCAAGTTGGGCACGGTCACCTCCTCCACCCGCCAGCCCGCCTCGGCGAGGGCCCGGGGCGGCGGGTAGTCGGGCCGGTTGACCACCACCAGCGTGGCCAGGCGTTGGACCTCCTCCCATCGCTCCCATGTCGTCAGCACCGGTGTCACGTCCCACCCGATGATGAGGAACAACTCGTCCCCGGGGCTCTGGCGGTGCAGCTCGGCCAGGGTGTCGGCCGTATAGGACTCACCGCCCCGGTCGATCTCCATCGTCCCGGCCTCCACCCCCTCGACCTCGCCGACCGCCGCCTCCACCAGAGCCAGGCGGTCCGCAGGCGTGCTGACGGCTCGTTGTCCGGCCTTCTGCCAGGGGATGTTGGCCACCATCATGATGACCCGATCGAGATCCAGGGCATGGCGGGCGTTGACCGCCGCCACCAGGTGACCGACGTGTATCGGATCGAAGGTCCCCCCGAAGATGCCTATCCGCTGGCCCATGGAAGGCCCGACGATACCTACTGCGCCTACTTCCGGGCCCGTGCTCGCAGACCGCCACTCCGTAATGCTTTGTGATGAGGCGCGCTTTGGGCCACCCTGTTGAGGTGCAGAACGCGTGGACGCCTGACGGCTGGAGGTCCTATCCCGCCGCCCAACAGCCGGACTGGCCGGACGCGCACGCCCTCGAGCAGGCCCTGAAGAGCCTGTCCGCCCTGCCCCCGCTCGTCTTCGCCGGGGAGGCCCGGTCGTTGCAAGAGCGGTTGGCAGCGGTGTCGCGGGGCGAGGCCTTCCTCCTCCAGGCGGGCGACTGCGCCGAGTCGTTCCACGACTTCACCGCCGACAGCATCCGGGACAAGCTTAAGGTGATCCTGCAGATGGCGGTTGTCTTGACCTATGGGGGCGGGGTGCCGGTGATCAAGCTGGGCCGCATCGCCGGCCAGTTCGCCAAGCCCCGCACGTCGGCCACCGAGGAAGTGGATGGCGTGACGCTGCCGTCCTTCCGGGGCCACATAGTCAACGACGATGCCCCTTCCCCAGACGCCCGCGTCCCCGACCCGGCCCGCATGCTGACCGCCTACCACCAGTCGGCATCCACTCTGAACCTGCTTCGGGCCTTCACCAAGGGTGGTTTCGCCGATCTCTCCCAGGTGCACATTTGGAACCAGCAGTTCGTCGCCGACAGCCCCGGGGGCCGCCACTACGAAGCGCTGGCCGGCGAGATCGACCGGGCCCTGCGCTTCATGCGGTCCTGCGGGGTGGACCTGTCGGGTTCGATCCTGCACCAGGTGGACTTCTGGACCAGCCACGAGGCGCTCATCCTCGGCTACGAGGAGGCCATGACCCGCCGGGACTCGTTGACCGGGGACTGGTACGACACATCGGCCCACTTGTTGTGGATCGGCGAGCGCACCCGCCAGGTCGACGGAGCCCATGTGGCCTTCTTGTCAGGGGTGTCCAACCCGCTGGCGGTGAAAGTAGGCCCGAGCGCTAGACCGGAAGAGATCGTCGCCCTGTGCGCCGCCCTCGACCCCTCCCGCACCCCGGGCCGGCTCACCCTGATCTCCCGCATGGGGGCGGGCCAGGTCGCCGCCCACCTGCCCCCCCTCCTCGAGGCGGTGCGGGCCGAAGGCCATCCCGTTGTCTGGGCGTGTGACCCGATGCACGGCAATACCTTCGTGGGCGCCGGCGGGCGCAAGACCCGCCACTTCGACCACGTCCTGACCGAGATCCGGGAGTTCTTCGGTGCCTGCCGGAGGGCCGGAGTCTGGCCGGGCGGGATGCACGTCGAGCTGACCGGGGACGACGTCACCGAGTGCCTGGGCGGCACCGACGAGATCCTCGACCACCACCTGGAGCTGCGCTACACCACCACCTGCGATCCCCGCCTGAACGGCAGCCAGTCGCTGGACCTGGCCTTCCAGGTCGCCGACCTCCTCCGTCGCTAACCGCCCCTCGCCGCCTCCCCCCACCCGCCCCCTCCTCGCTCGCTCGCCGACGCCTCCTCGCTCGCCGAGTGGGCATCTTTTCGTGAGTGGACGGTTTTCCGGCTATGCGCGGCAAAAGTGCCCACTCACTAAACACCTCGACCCTCGTTTTCGAATCAAATATAATGAAAAAGTATGAGCCGAGATGAAAGAGTTCGTCTCCTCGTCCACACTGCTCGGCGTCAGGGCCTGGTGGTCACGCGCCGGGACGCGCTCAACCTCGGAGCATCCGACGATCTGCTGGGTGAGCTGACCAAGAGCGGGGTGTTCGTACGGCTTCATCCCGGGGTGTACGGGCTGGCGGGGGCGACCCAATCTCATGCGATGGCGGCCCGGGCCGCGCTGGCCGCGGTCGGCCGTGGCGTCGCCTCCCACGGGACGGCCGTCTGGCTGGCCGGGATGGCCGACACCTCACCGGCGCAGGTGCACTTGACAACTGGAGGCGAACAACGTCACCGGCTCCGGGGCGTCGTGACCCACCGCTCGGCGACGGAGCTGCCCTGGCGGGCCTTTCGAGGCATACGTTGCACGACCGTCGCCCGCACCCTCGTCGATTGGGCCGCAACCGCCTCCCCATCTGAGCTGGCAGCCGCCGTCGACCAGGCTCTCTCCAAGCGTCTGGTCCGGGTTCGGGACCTCGCCGCTGAGGTGGAGATGGCAGACGGTCGTCGGGGCTGTGGCCGCCTCCGGCGGTGCCTGGACGAGCTCGGCTACATCGGCGCCCCGGCCCCCAGCGTGCTCGAAAGTCGCATGCTCCGTCTCTTCAAACGCCACGGGCTCAGCCGGCCCAAGGTAGAAGTGCGAGCCGGGGCCGACGGCCGTTACCGCATCGACTTCGCTTTCCCCGCTCTGCGCCTGGCTATCGAGGTCTACGGCTACGGCTCGCACCACTCACCTGGGCAGATGCAACACGACCACGCCCGCCAGCGCCACCTCGTCCTGCAAGGTTGGACCGTACTGGTCTTCACCTGGCGTGACGTCGTTCACCAGCCTGACACGGTCGCCAGCCAGATCCTCGCTGCCCTGGCCCAGTTGTCGCGATAGACCCTTCTCCCAGCTGGCAACCGGCGACGGGACTCCTCCGTTAGTGGTGCGGCCGAAGGCCGCGCCACTTCCCGCCGGCCGGAGGCCGGCGGTGATCAACACTCGTGCCACCCCCTATTCAGCCGCCTCCTCGCCCGCACCCAGGAACCCCTCAGGTTCGCCGGCCACAGTTACTCCGTGGCCCGCTCGGCAACTCGAACCCTGACCGTGCGCCCCTGCCCCCCTTCTCGACCGCCAAAACTAATTCCCCCAAAAGTTGATAAGCGAAGTCATCTTTGGTCTACTGGTTGGGTGCAGACCACCGCAGTCGACCCCCAGTTCGCGGCTGAGATCGAGAAGGACATCGAGAAGTTCGACCGTCTCCTCGCCGACCATCTGGCCGGGCGGGTGGACGAAGACGCTTTCCGGGTCTTCCGCCTGAACAATGGTATATACGGCCAGCGCCAGGGCGAGCACAACCAGATGGTCCGGGTGAAGTTCCCCTACGGCGGGGTGAACGCCGACCAGCTGGAGAAGCTCGCCGACATCTCGGAGCGCTACTCGCGGGGCTGGGGCCACCTGACCACCCGGCAGAACGTCCAGTTCCACTTCGTACAGCTGGAGAACGTTCCGGCCGTCCTTCGGGAGCTGGCCAGCGTCGGGCTGACCACCCGGGAGGCCTGCGGCGACACCGTCCGCAACGTGATGGGCTGCCACCTGGCCGGGGCCTGCCCCTACGAGGTACTCGACATCAGCCCGTGGGCCGAGGCCACCTTCCGCCACTTCCTGCACCATCCCTACGCCCAGCGCCTGCCCCGCAAGTTCAAGATCAACTTCTCCGGCTGCGTAACCGACTGCGGCCAGGCCATGTTCAACGATGTGGGCGTCGTGGCCGTGGCCCGCCCCCGCCCCGACGGGACGGTGGAGCCGGGCTTCCGGGTCTTCATGGCCGGTGGTCTAGGCGCCAACCCCCATCCCGCCCAGGCCCTGGAGGAGTTCACCCTTCGAGAGGAGCTGCTGCCCACCATCGAAGCGGTGCTCCGCACCTTCGACCACTTCGGCAACCGGTACAACAAGCTGCGGGCCCGCCTCAAGTGGGTCGTCGACGAGCTCGGCATCGACGAGCTGCGACGCCGGGTCCTGCGGGAGCGTCAGCTGCTCCTGGCCAGTTCCAGCTGGCCGGGGGGCATCCCCGCCATCGTCGAGGAGCTGGGCGACGAGCCAGCCGGCCTGGCGGCCAACACCGAGCCGACCCCGGTCGGCACGCCGGTGTCGTTCACCATGAAGCCGACCAAGGAGAAGGTCGAGCTCGACCCCTTCGTCCGCTGGGAGTCCACCAACGTCGTGGTGGGCGCGGCCAAGGGCACCGTGTCGGCGGTCGCCTATGCCCGCCTCGGCGACATCACCGCCGAGCAGTTCCGGGCCCTGGCCTCCATCGTCCGGGACTTCGGCCTGAACGTGCGGATCACCAACCGCCAGAACCTGGCCTTCCGGGACCTCACCCAGGAGCAGCTCCCGGAGCTCTACAAGCGTCTCGACGAGATCGAGATGGCACAGCCCGGCGCCGAGCTGGCCCGCGACGTGGTGGCCTGCCCCGGTGCCGACACTTGCAACCTGGCTGTCACCCAGAGCCGGGGGCTGGCCGACGACATAGGCCGGGCCCTGGACGAGGCCGGGCTGGCCGACGTCGGCGGTATCCGGATTAACATCTCCGGCTGCACCAACAGCTGCGGTCAGCACCACGTGGCCGACATCGGGTTCCACGGCGCCGAGCGCCGGGCCCACGGGCGGCCCGCTCCTGGCTACCAGCTCCTGCTGGGCGGCCACGTCGGCAACACCGAGATCGAGTTCGGCCAGCGGGCCCTGCGCCTGCCGGCCCGGGCGGCGGCCGAGGCGACCGTCCGGCTGGTGAGCCGCTACGAGGACGAGCGCCAAGCAGGCGAACCGTTCAGCGGATGGGTCCAGCGGGCCGGAGGGGCCAAGGTGCTGGCCACCGCGCTGAAGGATCTGGACGAGTGGCCCGACCCTGAGGAGAGGCCCGACTACTACATCGACTTCGACGAGACCGGCCCGTTCTCGGGCGAGGTCGGCGAAGGCGAGTGCGCGGCGAGCTGACGGGAGGGATGACTGACATGACGGCGGTGCTGGGTGCCCACGTGCACGCTCCCGATTTCAGCGACGCCGAGCTGGCCGACCTCAACCGCCAGTTCGAGACGGCTCCGGCGGAGGCGGTGATCGAGTGGGCGGTAGAGCAGTTCCACCCCTTCATCTGCTTGGCGGCGTCCATGACCGACGCCGTGCTGATCGATCTGGCCGTCCGGGTGGAGCCCTCGCTCGAGGTCGTGTTCATCGACACCGGCTACCACTTCCCCGAGACGCTTGAGACCGTGGAGCGGGTCCGGCGTCACTACGGGCTGAACCTGCGGGTCCTCACCGTCGCTCCCCAGCCGGTGGAGTTGTGGCAGAAGGATCCGGTCCACTGCTGCTCGGCGGCCAAGGTCGAACAACTCGACCGCGCTCTTCAGGGCAAGCTGGCCTGGATGAGCGGGCTCCGACGAGCCGAGGCAGCCACCCGGGCTACCGCCCCCATCGTCGTCCGCGACCTCCGGGGCTTGGTCAAGGTCAATCCGATCGCCACTTGGACCGATCAAGACGTGAGTGGATACATCGCCGACCACGACATCCCGGTCAACCCGCTGCTCTCTCAGGGCTATCCGTCCATCGGTTGCCGTCCCTGCACCAAGCCGGTCAGTGACGGCGAGGACCCGCGCTCGGGACGCTGGGCCGGTCTCGACAAGACGGAGTGCGGCCTGCACCTGTAGGTCCGGGCCCCTCGCGGGCTCTGAGAAGCTGTCGCAAAACCCGCGGGAGGGAGAAGGCGACGGCTCGTCTTTGACCAGCTGTCCTCTCCGTCCACATCCATGGGATGGGACGAGCCGCCGCCTTCTCCCACCTCGAAGTAGTTTTGCGACAGCTTCTGATACCGTTTCGAGCGGCTGCCTGGGACGGTATGCGTGCGGTGCGCTCCGTCGAAGATTCAGAAGATCCAAAGGCTGATGTCTCACGACCCCTGTGTGCGTCGAGCGGGCACTTGCGCCCGGCTCGTGACCCGGACCGCGCTGGCCGCCCTGGCCGCGCTGGTTACGGTCACGACGGCCACCGTCTACGCCTCGCCCGCCTCCGCCGACGTCGCGACACCGACCACCACCCCGACCAGCGGACCCACCACCCCACCGACCACAGCTCCCCCACCCCCACCCACCACCGCCGCCCCGCCAACGACCGCAGCAGCTCCGGCCACCACCGCCCGAGCGCCCGCCGCCCCCAAGCCGCCCGCTGGTACCGGTGTTCCAACCGTGCCGGTCGGCGGGCCCCCCACCAGCACTACCACCACGGTGCCCGGTACCCCGCCGGCGCCTGCCCCGGCTCCTCCCAACCCCACTCCGATCCTTCTCCAGGTTCAGGCCGATTTGGCCCAGCTGACCGCCATAGACGACTACAAGCCGGCGCAGACCCTGCTCGCCCAGACGCAGTCGGAGCTATCCCAAGCCGGCAACAGCCTCGACTCCGCCCGCCAGGTCCTTCAGCAGGCCCAGGCCAACCAACAAGTGGCGGCCGGGCACAAGGCGCATGCCGACGCCCAGCTGCGGGCCCTGGCCTTGGAAGCCTATGTGGGGGTGGGCCACTCGAACCCGCTCGGCGCCAACCCGGCCAAGGGCAACGGCAACCAGGGATTCGGCACGGTCAGCACCCCCGACGGGCTCAGCGGGATCGAAGCCCTCGACGCCAAGGAGATGCTCGTCCTGGTCGGCCAGCACGCCCGAAGGGGGGTTGACCAGGCCAAAGCCAAGCTGGAGGACGCCTCACGGGGGACGGCCCAGGCCCAGGATGTCGAAACCAAGGCCCAGGACGCGCTGAACGACGCCCAAGCCCACCTCCAGTCCGCCCAGCAGACGCTCCAACTGGTGAGCGCGGCCGCCATCAACCCGACCACTGCCTCCTCCACCGCCCTCCCCGACCTCACGAGCGTGGGCGGCGAGCCGGGAACCACCACCACGTCTACCCCGCCGCCGGCCAACGCCGGGATACCTGGCGCCCAGGCCGCCGCCGCCACCAAGCCGGCCAACCCCGCCGTCACCTCCCCGCCCATCATGGGACGTCCGGTCATGAACGGAGCCGCCCTCGCCGCCTGGTTCCAGAGCACCGGCCATCAGGCCAACACCACCGTGCCCATAACCGACCTGGCCAACGACTACGACACGTGGGGGCAGAAGCTCGGGGTGGCCGACGACGTCGCGTTCGCCCAGTCGGTGATCGAGACGGGCTATTTCTCGTTCCCCTCCTACGGCCAGCTCACCAACCACGACAACAACTTCGCCGGCATCGGTGCCTGCGACACCTGCTCCCACGGTTGGAGCTTCCCCGACGCCAGCACCGGGGTCGAGGCGCAGATCGAGCTGCTCTACGACTACGCCCTCAACAAGCCGCTCCCCGCCGGTATCCAGAACGTGATCGGGGGCACCGGGGTCGGCGGGTGCTGCTCGACGTGGATCGCGCTGGCCGGGACCTGGGCGTCCAGCCTGGTGTACGGGATCTCCATCATGACCGTGTACCACCAGATGTTGACCTGGTACATACCCCAAGCCGAAGTGGGCGTCGGGATCGCCCCACCCCCCGCCCCGTCTGCGGCCATGACCGCGACACACTGAACCGGACCAGGCCTGGTTACATCATTTCTAAATGTGATGTAAGATTAGGGTTGTGAAGCGCCTCCAGATCAGCCTCGAGGACGACCTGGACGAGGCGCTCGACCGGCGCTCCGCCGAGGAGGGCGTCTCGAAAGCCGCTCTGGTGCGGCGCTTCGTCCGCAAGGAGCTCGAACCACTGCCTGGCCTGGAGGACGATCCGTTGTCGTCGTTCATCGGCTCCGGCGACTTCGAGCCAGGCGACGTCGACGACGTCGTCTACCGGTGATCTTCGTAGATACGTCGTTCTGGGTCGCTCTGCACAACCGCCGCGACGCTCGCCACGAACAAGCCCGCACGCTGCTCGAACGTCACATGAGCTCCCCGCTCGTTACCAGTAACCACGTCCGAGGCGAGACCTGGACCTTTCTCCGTCGCCGGGCCGGCCACGCCGCCGCCGTCTCATTCCTCGACGCCGTCGATTCGTCCCCCCGAGTGGCGGTCGTCTACGTCAGCGAACAAGTCGAAGCGCGCGCCCTCTCGTGGCTGCGCCGCCGCTGCGAACGGGAGTATTCGTTCGTCGACGCCACCAGCTTCGAGCTGATGCGCACCCGGCGCATCCGCGACGCCCTCGCCTTCGACGGTGACTTCAGCGCCGCCGGTTACGTCGAGCTTCGCGAACCTCAGTAGGCCCGGGGCACCTGGGATATGCGGGCGAGGACCCAGTCATAGGAGCCGGAGCTGACCGGAGCCTTGCAGTACTTGCACTCCCCCGACAGGTCCAGGTCGAGGGGGGCGCCGCAGTTGGGGCAGCGCTGCGAGAGGGTCCCGCCGTCCTTGGGAGTCTTCGCCGACGACGAGCGCTGGAAGGTCCAGTCCTCCATCCACTGGTCGACCTGCTTGTTGCCCCGGACCACCTTGCCCGAGGTGTCCTCGACGTCGTAGTCGGCGCAGGCCGCCAGCACCCGAACGGTGACGGTGTCGTAGTTGGCGTCGGTGTGGGCGGCGAGGACGGTGAGGCTGCCGACGGAGAGGTCCTCGAGGACGTTGCGCTTCCCGGCGTCGATGTACCCCTGGATCTGCACCCGGTGCTGCTGCCACAGCCCGTCGGCCATGACCTGGCGGCTCATCTCGGGCTTGCGTTGGGTCCAGGCGCCCTCCACCACGAAGAAGGACTGCTGCACCTCTTCGAGGAACCGCTCCTGGTTGAACAGGGGGTCGTGGGCGGAGATGGCGGCCATGCCGGCCTCGGAGCTCTCGGGTGACGGCGCTTCGGGGTTGCTTCCGGGAAAAAGGTCCCCCCTTACCGAGCTCATCGCCGGCTGATCGGAATGGGACCAGTTGCCACCGAGCGGGGAGGGCGGCGCGCCGACGGAGTCGCTCATCTCCCATCCCGACGATCGCGGCGGTCCCGAAAAGCGGCTTCTGCGCCGTCTGAACATCCCGAAC
>JAFAWZ010000266.1 GCA_019241495.1 Acidimicrobiales bacterium
CAATTTCGCCATCGCCGATCCGCCATTGAAGCTGGTCCTCATCGAGAACGGCGACGCCCGCGGCACCGGTGTGGCTGGCGCGTTGAACCATCTCGGAGTCGAGGTGGAGAGCGCTGATCAGGTGGCGGCCGCCGCAGCCCGCCTGGCCGGCGAAGGCCTGACCCCGGAGGTTCAGGAGTCGACCACGTGCTGCTATGCGGTGCAGGACAGGGCTTGGGTGGACGATCCCGACGGCGCCCCGTGGGAGGTGTACACGGTGCTGGCGGACGCTCCGGACGAGACCGGGCTGGGCTGTTCGACCGAGGCGTGCGCCCCCGAGCCGGTCAGCCCGAGCCTGACCGGATCCGGCCGCTCCTGCTGCTGAGTCTCCGGAGGTGAACACCCCTGTTATGTGGCGGCGGCTGCTGGCCGAATACCTGGGCAGCGCCGGGCTGGCCGCCGTGGTCATCGGCTCGGGGATAGCCGCACAGCAGCTCAGCCCGGGCGACACCGGCCTCCAGTTGCTGTACAACTCGGTGGCGACCGCGGCCGGGCTGTTCGCCCTCATCTTGATGTGTGGCCCGGTGTCGGGAGCCCATTTCAACCCGGTCGTCTCTGCCGTCGACGCCGCCTTCGGCGGTCTGTCCTGGCGGGAAGCAGCCGCCTACCTTCCCTCCCAGGTGGTCGGCTGCTTCTCCGGGGCCGTACTGGCCAATTTGATGTTCTCTCGGGCCGCGGTATCCATCTCCACCCACCACCGGGCAACCGGCGCCCACTTCGTCTCTGAGGTGGTGGCCACTGCCGGGCTACTGCTGGTCATCTTCGCCCTGGTCCGCAGCGGCCGGGCCGCCACGGCGCCGGCTGCGGTAGGGGCGTACATCGGTGCCGCCTACTGGTGGACCTCATCGACCAGCTTCGCCAATCCGGCCATCACTATCGGGCGAATGTTCTCCCACAGCTTCGCTGGCATCGCCCCCTCCTCCGCCCCGGCTTTCATCGCCGCCCAGGTCGTCGGCGGGGTGATCGGCTACGGCGTTATCCGGGCCTTGTACCCGGCCATCACCCCCACCCAAGCGGCCGAGGTGGTCATCGCCCACCCAGCCGCTACCCTCGCAGAGAAGACCCAATGAAGCCGGTCGTGCTATTCCTGTGCATCCACAACTCGGGCCGATCCCTGGCCGCCAAAGTCCTCCTGGATCACTACGCCGCCGGTCGGGTCGACGTGCGCTCCGCCGGGTCCGAACCAGGCGACCAGCTCAACCCGTCCGTCGTCGCCGTCCTCCACGAGCGGGGCCTCGACACCACGCGGGAGTTTCCCAAACCGCTCACCAACGACGATGCCTACGCCGCCGACGTGGTCGTCACGATGGGATGCGGCGACGCCTGCCCGTTCTATCCGGGCAAGCGCTACCTGGACTGGGATCTCACGGACCCGGCCGGACTGCCCATCGAGCAGGTGCGGCCCATCGTCGACGACATCGACCGTCGCGTCCAGGCCCTACTAGCCGAAGTGACAGGGCCAGCCACACCATGATGGATCCGCCCGACGCCTACGTCTCGACCCTGCCTCAATGCGTCAGCTAATCCCCATGGCGTGCACCCTCCCGGGCCCCGAAGCCAACGACCGGATCGACGACTGGTACCAAACCCTCCAGTGCCTCACCATCGACGTCGAGCGACCCCGGCCTCAGCAGCTCCGCCTCGCCCTCGCCAATGACGCGGCCCTGATCGGTGCCCTGATCCGTCTCGCCAAAGCTGAGAAGGCTTGCTGCTCCTTCTTCGACTTCACCATCGACATCGCCGCCGACACCATCACCTTCGTCATCGACGTGCCTCCCGGCTCAGAAGCCGTCCTCGACGACTTCGCCCGCCTCGCCGCACCAAGCTAAACAGTGGCAGTCACGGTCTACGGCGTCTGCGCCGTCAGCTTCATGATGGTCATGTACGCGCTCGAATCGCACAGCCGGCACTTCATCGCTGCCTTCGGCCTGGGTTGCGCCCTCTCCTCCAGCTACGGATTCCTGGCCGGCACCTGGCCATTCGGTGTCGTCGAAGCCGTGTGGACCGTCGTCGCCCTCCGCCGCTACCTCACCACCAGCCCAGCCCAGCCCCACGCCTGAGTATTTCCGGCGTCAACGACGTAGATCCCCGGATCCGACAACGCGGTAGCGGTTGATCGCTACTCGCTTAAACGGGCAGCGTCATCCGCAACGTGGTTCTAGCAACCGCGTCCCGCGACCAAGAGGGTCCCCTGGCGACCATCACCGCATAGACATCGCCCACCGTGAGAACTCGCTCTCCCCCACCGACCGCGAACCACCAGTACCTGGGCGACCTCGTCGGGCCACGTAGCACGGCCAGCTTGCGTTCCCCCAGGTAGAAGCCCGTCGAGGGATCCGCAGTGATTGGTTTTTGGAGGCAGCACGACGACGACAACGACGAACGAACGCCGCAACTCATCCTTGGTACAAGCAAGTTGCCTGGCACAGTGAGGGTGCTCTCCTTCTTCGCCCAGGGCCCTAGGCTTCCGACTCGTGCCCGATCCGACCGATGAGACACAGGACTTGGACGATTACGCGGACTACCCGACCAGGCGATCGCGGGCGTGGGCCGCTGCCGCGATCGCTCCGTTGGTGCTGGTCGGACTCGGGCTCGGGTTAGGCCTGACTCTTGGGTCTGCTTCGTCCAAAGCGGTTGGACCCGAAGGGGTGCCTATCGAAAATGTGCCCGACCTGGCCTCAGCCGATTCCACTATCAGCGGGGCTCCGGTCGACGGTATGACGTGCCGGCCGACGATGGACCAGCCCGACCCTTACCACATACACGCCCACCTTGCCGTCTTCGTCAATGGCAAGCAGTTGCGGATTCCGGCCGGGGCCGGCATTACCAACCCTCGTGCCTCCGAACAAATTCCTGGTGGCATGTTCGTGGACAGCGGCGGCAATGATTGCCTTTACTGGCTCCATGTGCACGCCAACGACGGAATCATCCACGTCGAGGCGCCGTCCAAGCAGAACTTCGCACTCGGCCAGTTCTTCGACGTCTGGGGCCAACCGCTCGGCGCCGACCAGGTGGGTCCGGCCCGAGGCCCCGTCGTCGCCTTCGTGAACGGCAAGCGGTTTACAGGAAACCCGCGGGACATCCCCCTCACGGCCCAAGCAGTCATTCAGCTCGACGTTGGAACTCCTGTCGTGCCTTTCAAACCGCTGAACTTCAAGGTCATCGGCCTCTGCTCCAGCAGCTGCTCGGCCATTCCAAACAGCTGAACAGGACCTGACCACCCGGGAGGCACAGCTCCGAGAACTGGGGGTCTATCTCGTACGCCAGCAGACGGCCCATGACGTCATCGTCGACTCGCAGCGCCAATCGAGCTGGACCAACTTCATGTGCGCGCCGCCCTTGGCCGGGCCCTGGCCAGAAGACATGAGTAGCGGTCACACGTCGCTGAACGAGAACAGCTCGAATGCGATCTCTTCGGACGTGTTGCAGAGCGGGACGCCGAACCTTGCGCCATTCCAATCAGCAGATGCCGCACCGCCTCGGTGACCACGGCCCGTCGATCGCCGGGTATCTCAGATACCTGGACCACGATCAGTAGATGCTGCGAGCGGATTCAGCGTCGGCTCCGCGATCCGTCTGAGTGTGTTGCGGTCGACGTGATCGACCAAGTCGGCACGGTCGGAGATGCGTAGCTGGGTATGTTCCTCGTAGGACCATGTACCGTCTTTGTTCACCGTGACGCGCACATGGAACTTGACTGTGCGGAAGGCCGAGTCGAGGAACGGGTTCGACAGGATGCCATACACTTCTGAGCCGAGCGTCGCGGTGACCTCGAACTCGGTGGCATCGGCGTCAGCGGTGCCAGCGGCCAGCAGCACTTGGCCTCTCGGTATCGCGAGAGTATGGATAACGGTGCGAGCAGCCGGTTCCCAGAGCCAGTATCCAACTTGGTCGTGGAACGTCTCGACCTCACCCGGCTTGACGATGTGAGTGTGGTAGCGCAGGCCGTAGAACAGCTGCGGGCCGTTCGCCTGGGCATCGATCGGCTGCATCTCGATCCGCTCCCGGAACTGGCGCCGCTCCGGCCCGTCCGCCTTGGGGTTGATATCGGCGCCCTTCTCGCCCTCCCAGATTCCCGCGAGCCGGCGCAGCGGCCCGAGATTGGCGAGCGTGTCCGGATCGACGGTCTTCGGCTCGGTGAAGATATCTTCGGGGTAGACGGACATGGTTCA
>JAFAWZ010000301.1 GCA_019241495.1 Acidimicrobiales bacterium
CCTTCGCGGCGAGATCAACTCTCGCGACGGCGGGCGGGGCTTCTACTTCAGTGATCCCGACGGCCACAACATGGAGGTGCTGACCCGCAGGTACGGGTCCGGCCCGGCCTGAGAAGCCGTCAGCCCGACCGCGTTTCAGGAATGCAGGTCCATGGCGAAAGCCAGGGCCTGGGCATACCGGCCGTACCTGGGTATGCGGACGTACCCACGCTGTTCATAGAGCGCGGCGGCTTCGGGCTGGGCAGGACCGGTCTCGAGGACCAACCTGTGGTAGCCGGCCGAGAAGGCCTCCCGTTCCAGCGCGTCGAGAACGCGGGCGGCCAGGCCCTCGCGGCGGTAATCGGGATTGGTCCACATGCGCTTGACCTCGCACACTCTTCGGTCGGATCCGGCGTCGTGTTGTCTGTACCCACCGCCTGCCGCGGTCACCGGGCCGTCGAGCAGGACCAGGAACAGGCCGCCTGGCGGGTCGAACTCCTCCGGCCGGGTCCAGCTCATCTCGTCGTTGCCCCCGTAGCGGGTCTCGTATTCCTGCTCCAGCCCAGCCAGGAGGGGGGCCACTACCGCGTCGCTCAGGCGGGCTTGCCGCAGCTCCAGTTTCACTGCCGCTCATGATGGCGCGCCACGGGTCGGGACCGGCAGGCGCTCACATACTCTTTACAACTTCCCCACCGGCGCCTCACAGCCGAGCCGCACGCTGATTCCCGAGAACCCGATAGTCGAACTCGAAGGAGCAGCAGATGCCGATATTGAAGATCACGCGAGGCAGGACGGCCGCCGGCGCGCTGGGCGTGCTCGCCGCGGTCGGAACGGCCGGCGCAGTTACCGGCGCGGCACATGCCGTGGCCGGCACCCAGAGCCCCGGCGCCTCCACCAACCTGGCCTCAGCGACCGATGCCAGCTCGCCCATCTCGACCACCGCCACCACAGTCAGGCCTCATGCCCGCTCGCTCCTCAAGCGATCTGACCATGCGACGATCGAGCTCAAGGTAAAAGGGCAGTGGGTGACCTACACCCTCGACCGGGGCAAGGTCAGCGCGGTCAGTCCCACATCCATGACCGTGGCCCGGCCCGATGGCCAGAGCGTGACCGAGACGATCAACTCGTCCACCAAGTACCGCGGGGTCGCATCCGAGGGAGCCATACAGCTCAACCAGCCCGCCGCGGTCATCTCCGAGGGCGGAACCGCCCTCGTCATCCGCCAGAAGCCGGCCACCGCCCCGGCCCCGGCTACGAGCGGGGCGGCCACATCGGGGGCGGCGATCTCCTGATCTCCTGGTGGGCTGGGCCGCACTCCCGGCCATGCCACGAAGAGACGATTTCAGTCCCTTTTGTGGTCACTTGACCCACAGATATGTGGGTCAAGTGACCACTATTGACCTGAGGTTATTGACCTGAGGTCCCCCTGACCCGTCCGCTAAGCGGCTACCTCCACCTCCAACTCGAGCTCTCGTGAGCGCGAACCCTGCGGCTCCGGCCTGGACCCGGGGACGCGCACCAAGGCGGCGACGATGGCCAGGGCCACCACCGCGAACGCCGTGCCGGCCGCGAAGGTGACATCCAGCCCATGGACCAGAGCGGTGCGGGCCGAGCCGGCCACGGCGGCGGAGAACCCGGGGGCACTCGAGTGGTTCACCGAGTCGAACACCGTGACCAGCACAGCCAGCCCGAGGGCGGCACCGATCTGCTGGGTCACGTTGATCAGCCCCGAGGCCGCCCCAGCGTCAGCGGGGGCCACCCCGACCAGAGCGGCGGTGGTCAAGCTGACGAACGACAGGCCCATACCCACGCCGATGAGGATGAGGCTGACGAGAACCTGGGGGTAGGGCGTACTGGCATGGAGCTGGGTCAGCCAGAGCAGTCCCAGCGCTCCTGACACCGAACCAGCCAGCATGAGCACCTTGGTGGGCAGCCGGTTCACCAACACCTTGCTGGTCAGCTGGGACATCACGAACACCGAGATCGGGGTGGGCAGGAAGCCGATCCCGGTAATCAGCGCCGAATGGTGCTGGATCTCCTGCAGGAACTGGGTGAGGAAGAAGACCATTCCGTACATGCCGGCGTAGCCGAGGCCACGCGCCGCGTTGGCCGCCGCCCGGGTCCGGTTGGCCAGCACCCGCATGGGCAAGATCGGCTCCTCGGCCGTCTGCTCGATGCGCAAGAAGGCGGCGAGCATGCTCACTCCGACGACCAGCGAGGTGATCGTCACCGCGGAGCCCCAACCGGACGAGCCCGCCTCGACCAGGCCGAGGACCACACCGGTCATGCCACCTGTCGAAAGGAGCGCCCCGGCCAGGTCGAAACGACCGGAACGGCGAGAAGTCTCGGTCAGAACGAGGCGGCCGACTGCGGCGACGGCCAGCCCGATGGGGACGTTCACGAACATGACCCACCGCCAAGACGCCCATTGGGTGAGCAGCCCACCTGCCACCAGCCCGGTGGCGCCGCCCGCGGCGGAGACCGTCGTGAACAGCCCGATGGCGCGCACCCGCTCCTGGCCTTCGGGGAACACCGTGGTGAGCAGGGCCAATGCAGCCGGGGCGGCCAGGGCGCCGCCCACCCCCTGGACGGCCCGGGCGGCGAGGAGCATCCATCCTGACACGGCGAAGCCGCCTAGCAGGGAGCTCAACGAGAACAACGTGATCCCCGCCAGAAAGGTGCGGCGCCGCCCTAGGAGGTCACCCGAGCGTGCGCCGAGGAGGAGCAAGCCGCCGAAGGTGAGGACGTAGGCGTTGAGCACCCAGGACAGGGCAGAGCTCGAGAAGTGAAAGGAGCGCTGGATATGGGGCAGCGCCACGTTGACGATGGTTGCGTCGAGCACCACCATCATCTGGGCCGTCAGGATGACGGCCAACAACACAGACCGGTTGTGCCGCCACCGGCCCGACGGTTGAAAGTTAAGGAGGCGGACCATTGACTACGACCTTTCCGCTGGTATCCTTGATGACGAACCGGAAGCTTCCTCCGTTTAACTATACGGAGGCAGCCTCCGTTTAGCAAGAGGTTTTTCGATGACCGGAGCGCTGCAGCCGCTCGAAGACAAGCTCGAAGACAAGTCGGGGGACATGGAACTCGCAGACGTCCAGCTCGGGGAGGGCCAGCTCGGGGAGGCTGGGGCTGGTCCCGAGAGCCGCCTCATGCGGGCTGATGCCCGGCGCAACCACGCCCGGCTGGTCGACGCCGCTCGCCAGGTCTTCTCCGGCCAGGGTGGGGGGGCGTCCATGGAAGCCATCGCCAAGCAGGCCGGAGTCGGGGTCGGCACCCTTTATCGGCACTTCCCCCGGCGCATAGATGTGGTGGAGGCGGTGTATCGCGACGACGTGGACAGCCTCGTCGACGCCGCGGATCGGCTGGCCGAGCGGCCGCCGTGGGAAGCCCTCGAAGGCTGGCTCCGGGCCTACGTCGACTACGGCCGGGTCAAGCGTACGTTCTTGAACGAGCTGCACGAGGCGTTCGAGAAGAACCCTGCCCTCAAGCCCGCCTCGCGGGAGCGCATAACCGTGGCCTGCGGTCGTATCCTGTCCCGGGCCCAGGAGGCCGGCGTAGCCCGGACCGACATCGACGGTGATGACCTCATGCAGCTGGTGTCGCCGATGTGCGTGGCGGCTACCTTGACCGCTGAGCAGGGCGACCGGCTGCTGGCCATGATCCTCGACGGTCTCCGGCCCCCCGCTTCCCGATCCGATCTGAACTAGCTGATCTGCACGACGAGCAGGGCCATATCGTCGTGCAGGCTCCCGCCTGAGTGTTCCACCACGGCTGCCTCGATGGCCCTCGCCGCGGACTGGGCGTCGCGCGGAGCGGTCGTGAACGCGTCGGCCAACCCCTCGGTCCCGAGCATCTGCCCGGAGCGCCGGGCCTCGCTCGCGCCATCGGTGTAGAGCAGTATCCGCTCGCCCGCCATCATCTCGATCTCGCGGCTCACGACCGACAGGTCGGGGAAGACGCCGAGCAGCGAGCTGCCCGTCGGGACTATGGTCACCGTCCCGTCCCGGCGCTGAAGCAACGGCTCGGGATGGCCACCGGTAGTGAGCCGGAGCTTCCAGCCCCCCCACGACGGGGCGGCGGTCGCGAAGATCACCGTGCAGAACTGCTCCCGGTTGTCCGTTCCCGCGGCCAAGAGCACGTCGTTGAGCCGGGTCAACAGCGTCTGGTGATCGATGTCCGAGGTGGCGATGCCCCGGAGGGTGTATCGAACGAACACGCCGAGCCCGGCTGCCTCGGGTCCGGTACCGCAGACTTCGCCCAGCGCGAGCGCCCAACGGTCGCCCCCGAGCGACCAGACATCGTAAAAGTCCCCCCCTACTTCGATCCCGGTCCCAAGTGGGTGGTACACCGCGGCCACGTCGATTCCCGGTATCCCAGGGAGCTCCGGAGGTAGGAGGCTGCGCCGAAGGCGCTCGTACAAGCGGGTCTGGTCCCGGTAAAGCTGGGTGCGGTCCAGCGCTTGGCCCGCCTGGGCCGCCAATGCCAGGACGAAACGGCGCTCATCGTCGTCAAACAGCCGCGGCTCCGAGAAGCTGAACCGGATGGCCCCGACCACCCGGGCCCCGATACGCAGCGGTACCGCACACATCGACACGGTCGCGCCCTCCAGAGCGGCGAGCTCCGGGAACTGGGCATCCCGTTCTTCTCGCGACTCCATCCACACAGCTTCACCGGTCCGCAGCGCTCTGGCCGCCGGGAGCTCCGCGTCGGCCCGCTCGGCCCGCAGCTTGGCGACGAGCTGCGGGCCGTAGCCGACGGTTCCCGATACAGTCCAGCGGTCCGACCCAGCCCATCGGTCCGACCCAGCCCATCGGTCCGACCCAATCCATCGATCCGACGCAGGCGGCAGGAGCAAGGCACCTCCACTCGCCCTCAACGCGGCCACCCCCTCGGTCAGGACCGCCTCGGCGACGGCTTCAGGGGTGAGGGCTCCGGCCAGGGCCGACGCCACTGTGTAGAGCCGGGCGGCTCGGTCTGCGGTGGCCCACGCCCCCGCCACCGTGTCGATCTCTTGAAGCAGCCGCTCTTCGAACGACTGCGGGGAAGTCAACGAAAGGCCCGCTTCGGCTCGGCGCAGCTGTTCGATGATCTGGCCTACGTACCAATGACGGAAGACACGGTGCTTGGGTGGTGTCTCCAGCGTCAACAAGCGGGCTGCCCGGCAGTAGCCGTCCGCCTCGTCGAGGGCCTTCAGGTAGGCCTCACCAGCTTCTATCGCGTCCGGGCCCAGATCGAGTGACAGCCGAACATGGGTGAGGCCCCGCCGGGCTGCTTCCAGAGCCTGGCGCTTGATCGCCAGGCGTGGCCCCGAGAATCGGGTCACCACTGCTCCGATGAGGTCTACCAGGTGGGCTGGAACGGCCGCCGTAGACCCCTCCTCTGCGCCAGATGCGGCGAGGACGAACTCCCGGACCAGGTTGTCCACGTGAGCCTTGGCGTCGAGGAGAAGATCAGTCGGCACGTCACCCAGCTCTATGTGGTGCACGGCATGCGGTGAGGTGGAGTTGTTCAGATCGTCGGCCCACGCCTCGACCAGCTCGTCGATGCCCGAATCGCCCGGCAGTCGCTCGATCCTCAATTCGGCCCACACGACCTTGCCCTCGCGCCGGGCGTCGAAACCGAGGCGGGCCGCCACGCGGCGGACCAGAAGCAGCCCGCGCCCGGTCATGGACGACGCCGATGCGGCGGGAACGACGGGCAAGGCCGGGTTGGAGTCGGCCACGCTGATGCGCACGCCGTGCTCAAGCCGCTGGAGCTGGACTTCCACTGGCCCGTTGGTGTGCAAGACGGCGTTGGCGACCAGCTCGGTCACGACCAACTCGGCACTCGGGACCAGGCTGGGCAGACCGAGCCCTCTTATTTGCTCGCTCACCGCCCGTCGTGCCAGCGTCACCGAACGGGTCTCGTTCGGAAAAGCCATGACCATGTCTCGGGTCTCCCTAAGGCGTGCGCTCGGGGCCATCTCACTTTGGGTCATCTCATCTGGCTACCTCCGGATGGGCCCGCGCCGTAACACCAAGGAACTGGCATCGATAGCCGGAACCTTCTTCCGTGATGTCCATATCGACCGACCTTTCTGCTACCCACGACAGGGGGTGACCAAACTGACCCGCGGGGCCTGAGCAGCTTCTCAGGTGGTCTTACCCGCCCCAGTGGGACCGACGATAGCGACGGTCTGGCCCGGTTCGGCCACCAACGAAAGGTCCTCGATCAGAGGCACCTCAGGGTCGTAGGAGAACCGGATGTGCTCGAGCTCGACCCGCCCTCTTGGAACCGCGCCCGACGATGGTGGCGGTCAGCGGCTTCCTCCTCGGCGTCGAGCACCTCGAACACCCGCTCCAATGAGACCAGGCCGCTCTGGAAGACGTTCAACATAGATGCCAACTGGGTGAGCGGCATCGAGAAGGTCCGCGAGTACTGGATGAACGCCTGGATGTCGCCGATGCTGATGGCGCCGCTGGCCACCCGGAGCCCTCCGACCACTGCTACGAGGACGTATTGAACGTTGCTCAGGAACATCGTCGCTGGCTGCATCAGGGAGGACATGAACTGGGCGCCGAACGACGCCTCGACAGCTCGTCATTCTTCTGCCGGAACCTGGCCTCCACCTCTTGCTGGCGACCAAACGACTTGACGATGGCGTGACCGGTGAACGCCTCCTCCACGATCGCGTTCAGCGCGCCGGTGCTGCGCCACTGGGGGACGAAACGGGGCTTGGCCCGCCGTCCTATACGGCGCAGGGTGAAGACCGAAACGGGAACTGTTGTCAGTGCTACTGCCGCCAACAGGGGGGAGATGGTGAACATCATCACGGCCACCCCGATCATGAGCAGGATCAAGTTGAGCATCTGGCTCAACGTCTGCTGGAGGCTCTGGGCGATGTTGTCGATGTCGTTGGTGACCCGGCTGAGCAGATCGCCGCGCGCCCCCCGGTCGATGTAGCCGAGCGCCAGGGCGTGGACCTTCTCCTCGGCCGAGGCGCGCAGGCGCTGCATGAGCCGCTGCACGACGCCGGCCAAGGTGTAGGCCGTCAAGACGGACAAAATAGCTGATCCTGTGTACAGACCTGCCGCCTCCAACAACACCCGGTGCAGCTCCGAGAAGTTGATCCCCTTCCCGACGGTGCCCCGCGCAGATTGGGTC